>NZ_JBFODG010000023.1:0-69540 GCF_040908215.1 Aeromonas sp. R5-4
TGATCCCATGCCGAACTCAGAAGTGAAACGCGGTAGCGCCGATGGTAGTGTGGCATTCGCCATGCGAGAGTAGGACACTGCCAGGCACCCAATTTCAAGATTACGCCCAGCGTGGTCTTTACCGGTTAGTGTGCTGATATGGCTCAGTCGGTAGAGCGCATCCTTGGTAAGGATGAGGTCCCCAGTTCGATTCTGGGTATCAGCACCATTAAATAGAAAGCCTCCCTGAAAAGGGAGGCTTTTTTGCATCTGTCAGTTTTCTTATATCCCCCTACATTCCCTATTCCCGCAACCCCCCTCTGCTTGCAGCCGACACTGTTTATCTGCTGGTTTGAGTCCTAATGTGTTACTCATTTGACTGCTATTGATGGTTTTATCCAGAGATTTAACCATGATTGATTGACGTAAAACGTTTTACATGTAAAATCCGGCGCGTTTTGCCTATTACGTGGAGAGAGAGCATGGCGCAGGATAACGAATACTGTTTGGGGGCGGTACCCGCCAAAGGGCGTAAAGGTGTGCTGTCGCTGATGCTGGTGATGCTCGGCCTGACCTTCTTCTCTGCCAGCATGTGGACCGGTGGTGCGCTGGGTACCGGGCTGGTGTTCGATGACTTCATCAAGGCGGTACTTATCGGCAACTTGTTGCTGGGTATCTACACCGCTTGTCTCGGTTATATCGGTGCCTCAACCGGCCTCTCTACCCATCTGCTGGCTCGTTACTCCTTTGGGGTGAAAGGTTCCTGGCTGCCATCCCTGCTGCTCGGCGGTACTCAGGTCGGCTGGTTTGGCGTGGGCGTGGCGATGTTTGCCCTGCCGGTGCAGAAGGCGACCGGCATAGATGTGAACTGGCTGATCGCCATTTCGGGCATGTTGATGACGGTGACCGTCTACTTCGGCATCTCCGCCCTGATGGTGCTGAGCTTTGTGGCCGTGCCGGCTATCGCCCTGCTCGGTGGCTACTCGGTCTGGCTGGCGGTGACCTCGACCGGTGGCATGGCGGCACTGCAGCAGGTACAACCAAGCAATCCCATCGAGTTCACCACGGCGTTGACCATGGTGGTCGGTTCCTTTATCAGTGCAGGAACCCTGACCGCCGACTTTGTTCGCTTTGGTCGCAAACCCTGGGGCGCCGTCATGATTACCATGGTTGCGTTTTTTTTGGGCAACACGCTAATGTTCGTCTTCGGCGCTGCCGGTGCGGCCGTGACCGGTCAGGCCGATATCTCGGAAGTGATGCTGATGCAGGGACTGCTGATCCCCGCCATTCTGGTGCTGGGCCTCAATATCTGGACCACCAACGACAACGCTCTCTACGCCTCCGGCCTCGGTTTTGCCAATATTACCGGTCTCAAGAGCAAGCCGCTCAGCGTGATCAACGGCCTAGTCGGTACCGCCTGTGCCCTCTGGCTCTACAACAACTTTGTCGGCTGGCTGGCCTTTTTGAGTACGGCAATTCCGCCGATCGGTGGCATTATCATCATGGATTTCCTGCTCAATCGTGAGCGTTACCGTCAGTTTGCCGATCAGCAGTTCGAGACGGTGCGCTGGCAGGCGCTGGTCGCCACGGCAGTCGGGGTGGCTGTCGGCAAGTGGCTGCCGGGCATAGTGCCACTCAACGCGGTATTGGGCGCCGCCTTCACCTATTTCATTCTGGTTCGCCTCACCCAGCGGCCGGTTCTGGTACAGGAAGCTAACAAATGCTGATTCAACATATTCGTTTGGCCGATCGGGAAGGGTTGTGGCAGATTCGCTGTCAGGATGGGGTCATCACAGCCATCGAACCCCATGACGAACATGCCGTCGCCGGTCGGGTGCTGGACGGGGAGGGCGGTCTGGCGATCGCTCCCTTTATCGAACCCCACATTCACCTCGATACCACCCAGACGGCGGGTGAGCCGAGCTGGAACCTCTCCGGCACCCTGTTCGAGGGGATCGAGCGCTGGGCCGAGCGCAAGGCGCTGCTGACCCATGAGGATGTGAAACAGCGCGCCATCCAGACGCTGAAGTGGCAGATCGCCAACGGCATCCAGTTCGTCCGTACTCACGTCGATGTCTCCGACCCCAATCTGGTGGCGCTCAAGGCGATGCTGGAAGTGCGGGAGGAGATGAAGGAGTGGGTCGAGCTGCAAATTGTCGCCTTCCCGCAGGAGGGGATTCTCTCTTACCCCAACGGCAAGGCACTACTGGAGGAGGCGCTCAAGCTGGGTGCCGACGTGATTGGCGCGATCCCCCATTTCGAGTTTACCCGGGAATATGGGGTCGAAAGTCTGCACTACATCTTCGATCTTGCCGAGAAGTATCAGGTTCTGGTCGATGTGCACTGCGACGAGATCGATGACGAGCAGTCCCGTTTTATCGAGACGCTGGCAACCCTGGCCTACGAGCGAGGTATCGGCCACCGGGTAACGGCCAGCCATACAACCGCCATGCACTCCTACAACGGCGCTTATGCTTCCCGCCTGTTCCGGCTGCTCAAGATGGCGGACATCAACTTCGTGGCCAATCCGCTGGTGAACATTCACCTGCAGGGGCGGTTCGATACCTATCCCAAACGCCGCGGCATTACCCGGGTGAAGGAGATGCTGGAGGCGAACATCAACGTCTGCTTCGGTCACGACGACGTGTTCGATCCCTGGTACCCCATGGGCACCGCCAACATGTTGCAGGTGCTGCACATGGGGCTGCATGTCTGCCAGATCATGGGTTATGAGCAGATCAACGATGGTCTGAAGCTGATCAGCAGCCACAGCGCCCGCACCCTGAATGTGCAGGATCGCTATGGTATCGAGGTGGGCAAACCGGCCAACCTGTTGGTCCTGCCCGCCGACAACGGCTTCGATGCGGTGCGCCGTCAGGTGCCGGTGCGTTACTCGATTCGTCACGGCAAGGTGATTGCCCAGACCCGCCCGGCCCAGACCGAAATCGTGCTGGGTGAGGCCGAGCCCATCGATTTTCGCCGCTGAGATTTCAATCAGGCTGGGTGACGATTAGTTCCACCTCTGGGCACAAGGGCCGCCATTGCGACATAATGGCGGCCTGACCCTGAGGGAGTGACACCATGCAAACCTGGTTCTATGTTGCTGCAGGGGGCGCCATCGGCGCCTGCCTTCGTTTTGGGATTGCCGAACTGATGGCCTTGCTGCTGGGGCGCCACTTTCCTTACGGGACTCTGGTGGTCAACGTGGTGGGCTCTTTCATCATGGGGGTAGCGTTCGCCCTCATCAGTCATGGTCATGTGGTGGAACACCCGATGAAGCCGCTGCTGATGGTGGGGATCCTCGGTGCCCTGACTACTTTCTCTTCCTTTGCCCTCGATACGGTAGTGCTGGCTCAACATGGGGCCTATCTGAAAGCGCTGCTCAATATCGGTCTCAATCTCTTCCTCTGTCTGGCCATGGTGGTGCTGGGCATGCAGTTGGTTGCGAGCCGGGTTTAAGGTGTCCGGACGCCAGTGGCTCTGGTAAACTGGCGGCCATTCTTTGCTCTATGGGTGTTTAAGGGATGTCAGAACAAGCAACGACAACGCATTTTGGCTTTAAAACCGTGGCCGCGACCGAGAAGGAAACTCTGGTAGCAGGTGTCTTCCATTCGGTGGCAGCCAAGTATGATCTGATGAACGATCTGATGTCGTTCGGCATCCACCGCCTGTGGAAGCGCTTCACCATCGACTGTTCCGGTGTGCGCAAGGGCCAGAAGGTGCTGGATCTGGCCGGTGGTACCGGTGACTTGACCGCCAAGTTCTCCCGCATCGTCGGCGAGACCGGTCAGGTGGTACTGGCGGATATCAACGACTCCATGCTGAAAGTGGGCCGCGACAAGCTGCGCAATCTGGGGGTCGCCAACAACGTCTCCTACGTGCAGGCCAATGCCGAGGCGCTCCCCTTCCCGGATAACCACTTCGATGTGATTACCATCGGCTTCGGCCTGCGCAACGTCACCGACAAGGACAAGGCGCTCGCCTCCATGTTCCGGGTGCTCAAGCCGGGTGGCCGTCTGCTGGTGCTGGAGTTCTCCAAGCCGGTCAGCGAAGTGATCGCCAAGCTCTATGATCTCTACTCCTTCAAACTGCTGCCGAAAATGGGCGAAATAGTCGCGAACGACAGTGAAAGCTACAAATATCTGGCAGAGTCCATCCGTATGCACCCGGATCAGCAGACCCTGGCTGGCATGATGGAAAATGTCGGGTTCGAGCAGGTGGAGTACTTCAATCTGACTCAGGGTGTGGTCGCCCTGCACCGCGGTTACAAGTTTTAAGGTTGCCTATGCCGATGGATGCCATGGTCACCGCGGTGATCGAAACCAGCCTCAACCAGTTGCTGGCGCTGGACAAACAGAGCCCGGAGCGGCTGCGCAAACTGGTGGGCAAGGTGCTCAAGCTGGAGCTGCGTGAACTCAAGCCACTCTGGTTTGTCTTCTCCGAGCGTCGGCTGGATGTGCTGGCCCAGCATGAAGGGGAGGCGGATGCGGTGCTCAGTCTCTCCCTGACCGCCCTCGGTCTGCTGAAAGACCCGTCCGCCCTGACCCGCTATATCCGCGAGGAGAAGCTGGATCTGAGCGGTGATCCCCAGCTGGTACAGGCATTCAGCGTGCTGCTGGGCGAGCTGGATATCGACTGGGAAGAGGAGCTGTCGCGCTATACCGGCGATGTCGTTGCCCACACCCTGTTCAGCGGTGCCCGTCAGGCGCGTCGTCTGGTCGGCCGCGAGCTGTGCCGCACCCGCAGCCAGCTGGCGGAATATCTGACCGAAGAGGCCCGCCTCGCCCCCGGCCCGCTGGAAGTGGCGAGTTTCAACGATGACGTCGAGGTGCTGGCCCAGCAGCTCAAGGCCGTCGAACTGCGGCTGGCCCGCTTCGAACAGCAGGTGACCTGATGACCCCGAAGGAGTTCAAACGCCTCTATCGCATCATCACCATCCTGCTGGAGCAGGGCATCGACGAACTGGTGCCGGCCCGCTATCAACCCTGGCCGGGTCGTCTGGCCCGTCGCTCCCTGTTCTGGCTCAAGAACAAGCAACCGGATCTCAGCCGCGGTGCCCGCATCCGCCTCGCCTTCGAGGCGCTTGGCCCCATCTTCATCAAGTTTGGCCAGATGCTCTCGACCCGCCGCGACCTGCTGCCGCCGGATATCGCCGAGGAGCTGGCCCTGCTGCAGGACAGGGTGCCCCCCTTCTGCGGTCAGGCGGCGCGCCAGCAGATCGAGCTGAGCCTGGGTTGCCCCATCGAAACCCTGTTTGATGACTTTGACGAGACGCCGCTGGCGTCGGCCTCCATCGCGCAGGTGCATACCGCCCGCCTGAAGGAGAGTGGCCGCGAGATCGTCATCAAGGTGATCCGTCCCGACATCGAGCCTGTCATCGAGGCTGACCTGCGGTTGATGCAGGCGCTGGCCCGTCTGGTGGCCCGCTTCGTGCCCCAGAGCGCGCGACTGCGCCCCATCGAGGTGGTGGAGGAGTATCGCAAGACC
Source organism: Aeromonas sp. R5-4 (assembly GCF_040908215.1). Taxonomy (NCBI): domain Bacteria; kingdom Pseudomonadati; phylum Pseudomonadota; class Gammaproteobacteria; order Aeromonadales; family Aeromonadaceae; genus Aeromonas; species Aeromonas sp. R5-4. Next base: position 5,467 of record NZ_JBFODG010000023.1, read on the forward strand.
ATCCTCGACGAGCTCAATCTGATGCGCGAGGCGGCCAATGCCATCCAGCTGCGCCGCAACTTCACCGGCTCCGAGGCGCTCTATGTGCCTGAAATCATCACGGATCTCTGCCGCGAGCAGGTGCTGGTGATGGAGCGCATCTACGGTATTCCGGTCTCCGATATCCCGGCGCTGGAAGCCAACGGCACCAATATGAAGCTGCTGGCCGAGCGCGGGGTAGAGGTCTTCTTCACTCAGGTGTTCCGCGACAGCTTCTTCCATGCCGACATGCACCCGGGCAACATCTTCGTCTCTTACGAACATCCGGAAAACCCGCTCTGGATCGGCATCGACTGCGGCATCGTCGGTACCCTCAATCGGGAAGACAAACGCTATCTGGCGGAGAACTTCCTCGCCTTCTTCAACCGAGACTATCGCCGGGTGGCAGAGCTGCACGTGGAGTCGGGCTGGGTACCGGCAGACACCAAGGTGGACGAGTTCGAGTTCGCCATCCGCACCGTGCTGGAGCCCATCTTCGAGAAGCCGCTCTCCGAAATTTCGTTCGGTCACGTGCTGCTCAACCTGTTCAACACCGCGCGTCGCTTCCATATGACGGTGCAGCCGCAGCTGGTGCTGCTGCAAAAGACCCTGCTCTATGTGGAAGGGTTGGGGCGTCAGCTCTACCCGCAGCTCGATTTGTGGCAGACCGCCAAGCCGTTCCTCGAAAACTGGATGCACGAGCAGGTGGGGCCCAAGTCGGTATTGAACGCCATCAAGGAGAAGGCGCCATTCTGGGCGGAGAAGCTGCCGGAGCTGCCGGAGCTGGTCTATGAGACCCTGCGCCAGACCCGTCATCAGCAGCGTCATTTCGACCAGATGTTTGCCGAGTTCCGCCGTCACAGCCGTCGGCAGGGGCAGGCCCGCTACCTCTTAGGGGTTGGAGCCAGCCTGCTATTGGCGGGTGTATTCTTGCTGACCCAAAAACAACACATTGAGTGGGGACAAGCCAGTCTCGCCGGTGCAGCCCTCTGCTGGCTGGTCGGCTGGTTGCGCACCCGTTCCCATTAATCAACAACCGCGCCGTCAGGCGCCTGTTCTGGAGAGAAAATCATGGGTGGTATCAGTATTTGGCAATTGTTGATCATTGCAGTCATCGTCGTGCTGCTGTTCGGTACCAAGAAACTGCGCGGCATTGGCGGTGATCTGGGCGCGGCGGTCAAAGGGTTCAAGAAAGCCCTCTCCGACGAGCCGGCTGATGCCAAGGCCGAGCAGAAAGATGCCGAGTTTCCCCCGAAACAGCTGAACGAAGCGGCCACTCAGAGCAGTGAGGCCGCCAAGCAGAAAGACAAAGACCAGGCCTAAGCCATGTTCGATATCGGTTTTTGGGAGCTGGTCGTTATCGCTGTGGTAGCACTGGTGGTACTGGGGCCCGAGCGGCTGCCGGTTGCCATCCGCACGGCTACCCACTGGATCCGCCTCATTCGTTCGACCGCGAACTCGGTCAAGTCCGAGCTGGAGCAGGAGCTCAAGTTGCAAGAGCTGCATAACGACCTCAAGAAGGCCGAACAGTTGCAGATGAGCAACCTGAGCCCCGAGCTGCAGGAGTCCATCGAACAGCTCAAAGCGGCGGCCCAGTCGGTCAATCGCCCCTATCAGGTGGAGAACGAGATCCGTCCGCCGCGCCCCGAGCCGGTCGCCCAGGCGGAGCCTGCCACGCCGGTGGAGCCTGCGGTGCAGCTGAGCCACGACGTGCCACCGGTCAATAGCCAGCGGGAGAGCGAGCCGGTGCCGGTCAGCGACTCCGCAGTAAAAGGGGAGGTGAAGCCATGAGTCAGGCCGAACAACCCCTGATCAGCCATCTGGTTGAGCTGAGAACCCGTTTGCTGCGCTCCATTACCGCCATCCTCGTGGTGTTTCTGGCGCTGATCTACTTCTCCAACAACATCTACGACTTCGTGGCCCAGCCGCTGCTGAGCCAGCTGCCGGAAGGGACCAGCATGATAGCGACGGATGTGGCGACCCCCTTCCTGACGCCGATCAAGTTGACGCTGGTGGTCTCCTTCTTCGTGGCGATCCCCTATCTGCTCTATCAGGCCTGGGCCTTTATCGCCCCCGGTCTGTACCAGCATGAGCGGCGGCTGATCATGCCGCTGGTGGTCTCCAGTGCCCTGCTGTTCTATGCGGGCATGGCGTTCGCCTACTACGTGGTGTTCCCGCTGGTGTTCGGTTTCTTCACCAGTACCGCCCCTGCCGGGGTGACGGTGGCGACCGACATCGCCAGCTATCTGGACTTCGTACTGACCCTGTTCTTCGCATTCGGGGTGGCGTTCGAAATTCCGGTGGCTACCATACTGCTCTGCTGGACCGGCGTGACCACACCGCAAAACCTGAAGGAGAAACGTCCCTACGTTATCGTCGGGGTGTTTGTGGTCGGCATGCTGCTGACGCCGCCTGATGTCTTCTCCCAGACCCTGCTCGCCATCCCGATGTGGGCGCTGTGGGAGATAGGTCTGTTCTTTGCCCGCTTCTACGTGAAGAAAGAAGATGAAGAGCAACAGGAACAACCGGATGGGGAGAGCTGAGGCTCTGTTCGTCACCTGTTTGCCGGACGGCGAGAGGATGACGACGTCCGCAGGAATAGCAGAACGAGGGGAGCTGAGGCTCCCTTCCTCTTTTCATGCTCCCGTTCGAGGCGTATGGTAAGACCCCATTCGGTAGATGGTTTTCAAATACCTGATATGTATTCCTTTTGTTCGGAACGTCTCATTCCATGATCGATATCGGTTTAAACCTGACCAGCAGCCAGTTCGCCGGTGAACAGCCTGAGCTGGTGGCCCGTGCCCGCGCCGCCGGAGTGGAAGCGCTGATCCTCACCGGTACCGATCTGGCTGGCAGCCGCGAGAGCGCTGAGTTGGCCGCCCGCTGGCCGGGCTACTGCTTCTCCACCGCCGGGGTACATCCCCACGACGCCAAGAGTGTCGATGAGGCGACCCTGCCCGCCTTGCGCGAGCTGGCGGCGCTGCCGCAGGTGGTGGCTATTGGCGAGTGCGGCCTCGACTACAACCGCGACTTCTCCCCCCGCCCGGTGCAGGACGCTGTGTTCGACGCCCAGCTGGCACTGGCCGCCGAACTCGGGATGCCAGTGTTTCTCCACTGCCGCGATGCCCACGCCCGTTTTATCGAGATCCTCCGTCCCTGGTTGCCGAAACTACCGGGAGCCGTGCTGCACTGCTTCACCGGCTCCGATGAGGAGCTGGACGAGTGTCTGGCGCTGGGGCTGCATATCGGGGTGACCGGCTGGCTCTGCGACGAGCGCCGCGGCCAGCTGCTGCGCGAGCAGGTGGCCCGTATTCCAGCTGGCCGCCTGATGATCGAGACCGACGCCCCCTATCTGGTGCCGCGGGATCTGAAACCGCGTCCGAAGCGCAACGAACCTGCATTTTTGCCGCACATCGCCCAGGTGGTGGCGGCCTGTCGTGGTGAAGCGCCCGAGGCCTTGCTGGCCCATACCCGGGCCACCTCCGCCGCGTTCTTCCAACTTCCTCTCCAGGAGTGATTCATGGCTACAACTCTTCCGGGCGCCTTTCCGGGTCGCCGCCTGCGCCGTCTGCGCAAACATGATTTCAGCCGTCGTCTGGTGCGCGAGAACGTACTGACCGTCAACGATCTCATCTATCCGGTGTTCGTGCTGGAGGGGGAGAACCGTCGGGAAGCCGTTCCCTCCATGCCGGGGGTAGAGCGTCTCTCCATCGATCTGCTGCTGATCGAGGCTGCCGAGCTGGTGGAGCTGGGCGTGCCTGCCATTGCCCTGTTCCCGGTGACCCCGCTGGAGAGCAAGAGCCTGATGGCGGAAGAGGCCTACAACCCGAACGGGCTGGCCCAGCGCACCGTGCGCGCCCTCAAGGCCCGCTTCCCGGAGCTCGGGGTGATCACCGACGTGGCGCTCGATCCGTTCACCACCCACGGTCAGGACGGCATCATAGATGACGAAGGCTATGTACTGAACGACATCACCACCGAGATCCTGATCAAGCAGGCACTCTCCCACGCCGAAGCCGGGGTCGATATAGTCGCGCCGTCCGACATGATGGATGGCCGCATCGGTGCCATCCGCGCGGCGCTGGAAGAGAACGGCTTCATCAACACCCAGATCATGGCCTACTCCGCCAAGTACGCCTCCTGCTACTACGGCCCGTTCCGCGATGCGGTCGGTTCTGCCAGCAACCTCGGCAAGAGCAACAAGGCCACCTACCAGATGGATCCGGCCAACAGCAACGAAGCCCTGCACGAAGTGGCGCTGGATATTCAGGAAGGGGCTGACAGCGTGATGGTCAAGCCGGGCATGCCTTATCTGGACGTGATCCGTCAGGTGAAGGATCAGTTCGGCGTGCCGACCTTTGCCTATCAGGTGAGTGGTGAGTACGCCATGCACATGGCTGCGATCCAGAACGGCTGGCTGCAAGAGAAGGAGTGCATCATGGAGTCCCTGCTCTGCTTCAAGCGGGCCGGGGCCGATGGCATCCTCACCTATTTCGCCAAGCGCGTGGCGCAGTGGCTGAAAGAAGATGCCCGTTAAGCCGGGTTGAAGAGATAAACGAGAGGGGGAGCCGATGGCTCCCCCTCTGTCGTTATGGCTCTCTTTTGGTCACGAGCGGATGATTACAGCTTGGTCCAGGCATCGCTCCAGTGGCTGCCGGTACCCGGTGCATAGTGGCTGGTCAAGCCGCCACACCAGCCGCTGTAGGGCCAGGGTTTGCACTCGTAGTCACCACCGGCATTGCTGACCCGTTCGCCACTCTGATAAGCGGTGCCCGCAACATAGGCCGGGTAGCTGCCGTTACCACCGTCACTGTCACCACCCGGTGCCTGTTCCACCAACGCCAGGGTGAAGCGGCGCTCGAAGCCCTGCTTGCTTCCCTCAGCCATGCCCGCCAGCAACAGCTCGTAACTGCCGGCCGCAAGGCCAGACTGTGCCAGCTGCAGGGAACCCTGACCATCGATCAGGGCGCTGCCGGTGGCGACCGGATTGCCATCCTGCAACAGGGTCGCGGTGACGGTCACCGGGTTGGCGGTGGTCAGCGTCAGGCTGAAGTCGAGCGCGCCGTTGACGATGAGATATTCGGACGCCAGATCGGTGACGGTGAAGTCACTGCTGCTACCGGTCGTGGGCAGAATGAAGTCTCCGCTCAGGTAGGTCAGACCGGTCCAGCCGGAGCTGGTCAGCCAGTGCTTGCCATTGGTCTGATAGACGTTGGGCAACTGGGTGCACTGTTTGTTGTCATTGACGAAGCCGATACCGTAAAAGCCCGCCACATTCTTGTAGCAGAGCTGGCGACCATTCTGGTGCAGCACCGGCTGAGCCAGCTTGCCCTTGTGGTGGAGTGACAGCCAGTCAAACTGGTTGATGGCCGAGACCAGCGGCACAAACTGGCCATCGGGCTGACGATAGCGGATCAGGGAGCCGGCATCGCAGAGCAGACCATCAGCCCGCTGTTCGACGTACCCGTAGTACTGCTCGCCATCCTGGAAGGTGAACCGGCAGAGATTGCCTTTCTCCGACTCCTTGGGGATCCAGCCCATCAGCAGTCGCTCCTGATTGTTCAGGGCCGCCAGCTGCCCAACACTGAAGTCGCTGCCGTTGGCTACCCAGCCTTGCGGCATGGTGGAGAATTGCATGAAGTAGTGGTCGGTATAGTACATGTGGCTGTCAGCGCGGTGCTTGCGAGCCCCCTGGCTGACCGAGTTGTAGCGATAGATGTCGTTTTCCGGCTTGTGGAAGCCGTTGAGATCATCGTCCAGATAGGGCAGGTCGCCCTTGCGGATATGGTAGTTGGCCATGCCCGTCATCAGCGGATGCCAGCCGTGGCTGCCACGGGCAAACGCGCTCTCATGGCTGTAGGACTTCCCATCGAAGCCGTGGCCAAATTCGTGGGCAATGATGCCCCAACTGCCGTAGTAGTGGCTGACAAAGTTAAAGGTATCGACCCCAGTGATGCCACCACTCCCCAGCCCGCCCCCCATGGCGGTGATCCCCAGGTTGAGGTAGGGGCGCTTCATCAGGCTGTGGTAGTAGTAGTCATAATCGGCTGCGGTAAAGATCCCGTTCGGCACATAGCTGTTGCCGCCATTGCCGAACATCTCGTAGCCGTTCACCGCCTTGAAGTTGTACCAGACGTGTTTGAACTCCTCGGTCGAGACCATGTAGGCCAGGTTGGTGGCGATGATCAGCCACTCGCGGGCGTAGAGGGCATTGATGGGGCGCCAGGAGCCGCTGGTGTTGGTGGCGAAGCGCACGTTCCAGCTTGGCTTGAGGCGTGCCAGCTTCTGGGCAAACGGATCCGAGTTGGAGCTGAACCTGTGCTCGAACTGGGCTGGCAGATTGATGCTGTTGTCGAGCAGGTTGTTGAGATCAAACACTCCGTCGCGGCTGGCGCTGTTGAAGCGTCCCTGCTCGCCAAAGGCGCTCAATGGCAGGGTGATTTGGGCATAGGCGGGCAGGCGATCGAGCTGGCCCAAGATCAGCCACTTGTTGATACCGTTCAGGCGTGACTCGATATTGATGTCATGCAGCTCTCTGGCGGCATAGTTGGTGATGCGCACCGTGTCGTTATCAAGCAGCTCGGTCTTGACCAGCGAATTGATGTTGACCGAACGCTGGGTGCGATCGATCAGCACCTCGTAGGGTTCGTCATTGCGCAGTATGTAGCTGACTGCGGCCGGAATCAGTTGATCGAAGATCAGCGGGCGAGCCGGCAACTGCTCGTCGGCCGTGAAGCTGATCTCCTTGCTCAGCAGCTGGTTGAAACCCAGGCCGCGTTCGTTGGCGGTGACAAGTGCCGAGCCCGCCAGCTGGAGATCTTTCAGCGCCGCCACGGGCTGCTGGTTGATCTCCCGAACAGTAAAGGTCGGGTTCTTGAACTGAAAGTCGTTGGCGATCAGGGTATCGGCATCATGCCACTCGATGCGGTCCTTGAAGTTCACCACCAGCCGATCGTCATCCATGTCGATTTTTTGCAGATTGCTGTCGGCGATCACCTGCTCAGGCGCCAGCGGGGTGTTGCTGGCGATGGCATCAGCCAGTTTGCGCAAGTCATAGATGTAGTAGTTTTTGCCGGCGGTGTGGGCCAGGAGATAGTCACCCACCTGATGGAGTTGCACCAGACGGTGGCTGTATTTTCCTTCAAAGGCGAGCCGACCGGCGATGGGGGTCTGGAGGCTGTTCTCCGGCGTCACATCCTGCTGGCGGTAGACCTTGATCTCGCTCAGCGCATCGGCCACCAGCACGTAATCCTGATTGGCAAAGACGGCCTGGGCGCGGTGCAGGCTGTTGCTGCCGGAATCCCGACCGGTTCCCAGGGTGGTGACATGGCGATGCTCGTCGGCCAGATCGAAGATATCGACCCGGTGCGAGTAGCGCGAGACCACGTAGAGCAGGTTGTGGCGGACAAACAGTTCGCTGACCTGGTTGTAGGCCGCGGCACTGCCGGTTGCGGTACCGCGGATCTCGCCAATCTGCTGGCGGCTCGGGATATCGATAATGGCCACATGGCCCGGATTGCCGTTCTGGCTGACATAGAGCCGATCCTGATAGCGCTCGACCGCCGTAATCAGGCTGGCGTCCAGCCCCAGCTGGTCGGCCGCCAGCTCCTCGCCTTTGTCCAGATATTGCAGCGAGGTGGCAAACGAGTTGACGCTGCAGGAGCTGGTCTCCATCACCACCCGGGTGCGTTCGCCATTCTGGATCTGGCCGTGGGGGAAGTACTCCAGCAGACAGCCGTTGCCGTAGTCATAGTTGCCAAAGCGTTTGTTGACCGCTACGACCCCACCGTCGTACCAGGTCAGCTCCCACTCCTCATCGAAGAAATCAAAGACGTTACGAATGGCTGTTTCGTCGAAAAAGTGGGGTTTGGGCAGATCGAACAGGATGTGGTTATCCGCTGTCAGCGGGTAGAGCAGGCCGTTGATGGCAAGGTGGCGCTTGCCATCCTTGATGATCACGTTCTGCTCGTCAGCCGCACTCTGATGCAGCGCGGCGAGGCGCGCCGTCATCTGTTCGTAGTGCTCCTGATAGGTTTGTTTGAAATAGGCTTGTTCGCGCTCATCGGCCACGACATGGGCCGACAGCAGCAAACCGAGCAGGGTGGCAAGCTTGGTGGTTCTTGGCATGGTGATTTCCTTATCTTGGTTGTTGTTGGTTGTTGTTGGTTGTTGTTGGTTGTTGTTGGATGTTTTTTGGTGGTTGGCAAGCATGTAAAAGAGAGGGGCTAACCCGTCCGGGTCAGTGCATCCTGCCCATCGGCAGCGTGGCCGACGGGCAGGATATGGGCGGGAGCCTGTCGGCCCTCGTTAGTGGTTGGGGCAAGGTCAGAGCTTGATCCAGGCATCGCTCCAGGCAGAGCCGGTACCCGGCGCATAGTGGCTGGTCGAGCCCCCACACCAGCCGCTGTAAGGCCAGGGTTTGCACTCGTAGTTGCCACCGGCATTGCTGACCCGATCACCGGCCTGATAGCCGGTGTTGGGAGCGTAGGCCGGGTAGTCACCTTCGCCACCGCCGCTGTTCTCTTCGGTCAGCGCAACCGTGAAGCGCTGTACCACCGGCTGCTGGCCATCTGCCAGACCGGTGATGACTACTTCGTAGCTGCCATCGGTCACATTGCTGCCCTGCAGTACCAGGGTGCTGGTGCCGTTCACCTGGCTGCTGGTGGTACCGTGGCTGCGGCCGCTCTGCTCAAGAGTTGCGGTGATCTGCACCGGGTTGGTGGTGGTCACGTTGAAACGGATGCTGACCTGACCGTTGACAATGGTGTAGTCGGAGCCCATGGCGCTGACGGTGAAGTCGCTGCTGCTTTCGGCGGGTGGCGTTATGCCGCCGCAGTCGCTGTCGCCCTGTACGCGCCAGACGCCCCAGTCACCCGTGGTGCCCGGCTCTTCGTTCTGGGTCCACCAGCCTGCCAGCCAGTTCTTGCCGTTGTGGCTGACGATGTCGCCGCTCACATAGACCTTCTTGGCATCCCAGCTGTTTTCACAGACGGCGCCCTGCTCCCTGACGGTCACGTTGCGCTGCTGGGTTACCTGCTGACTGGCGCTGTCGCTCACCTGATAGGTGAGGGTGTAGCGGCCGACCTTGCTGCTGTCGACGTTGCCGCTGACCTTGATTTGGGCGGTCAGGTCGCCATCTTCTTCATCATTGGCGCTGACGCCAGCCATCGGATCGAAGGGGGTACCCAGTACCAGCGTGGTATCGGTGACGCCACTGAATACCGGCTTCATGCTGTAGACCTCGATGGTGCGTACCTGCTCGGTGACATTGTTGTCGCGATCGCTCACCTTGTAGGTGAGGGGGTAGAGGCCGATGCGCTGGCTGTCTACCGAGCCTTCTACCTGGATCTGGCCAGTCAGGTCGCCATCTTCCTTGTCGTTGGCGCTGACACCGGCCAGCGGATCAAAGGCGGTACCCTGCTTGATGCGGGTATCGCTCAAGCCGCTGAACACCGGCTTGCCGTTGTCGACCGGGGGCGTGATCTCCTGATCGTGGATGAAGGGGCCGTAGCTCTTGATGAAGGATTCGTTGTAGGACTGACCGGCGGCGTTGCGGCCCATGTCCCAGTTGATGGACCAGGTCATCACGCCACGCAGCGGTTGCCCCTCGCTCTTCAGGCGGTTGAAGGCGTTGTAGAGCTTCTGCGGATCCTGCACATAGCCGGTGGCGGCGGCGTCGATGTTGGTCGGAATGCCGAACACCAGCTTGTCATGGGGGATCTTGTAGAAGCCGCGGGTACCGTTGCTCAGCGAATCCGCCATGTAGTAGATGAACTCTTCTTTCAGGGCATCGTTGTTCTGGGCAATCCAGCCGATGCCATCGATGTAGATACCATCGCCACCCTGGTTGTAGAACTGAGGGTTGATCCAGTCGTAGTAGCCTTCCAGATTGCGGATATAGGGGATGTAGGCGCCAGTCTGGGTCAGATAGGGGAACTCCGGCGCCATGGTGATGAGGAAGTTTTTCCCCTGGGCGCGATAGTGATCCTTGACCAGACGCAGGGCCGCCGGGATCACGGTCTGGTTGTCGGCGGCAGTGATGGCGGCCTGTTCCAGATCGATATCCAGCCCGTCGAAGCCATAGGTCTCCACCAGACGGATGATCTCGTCGGCAAAGGCCTGCTCCTGACCCTTGCGCAGCTCGATGTGCGCATCGGCACCGCCCAGCGCCAGCAGCACGGCACGGCCCTGACGGTTCAGTTCGGCAATCTGCTCGATAAACTGGCTTTCGCTCATGCCGATGGCCGGGTCGAGTTTGAAGGTGGGGATGGGATCGCTGCCATAGACCTTCATGAAGGAGACATCGACCACGTTGTATTGCGGGTTGACCTGATCGAGCTTGACGCAGGGGGCGATACCGCCCTTGTAGCCCGAGCCGTCACACCAGTTGTGCCAATAGCCGACCACTACGCCGGACTGGGGGTTGACCATCGCCTGACCGGCACTGGTGGCATATGCCATGGGGGCGCCCATGCCGAGCAGGCAGCCAAGCAGGGATAATTTGAGTTTGTTCATCGTCTCTCCGTACGGTGCAAATGGGGCGTCGGTTGTGACCGGACGTCCCCGGGGGCAGCCCCGCTGTCATAGGTGTTTTCCCTTAGACCGGTGGCTTTGCGTCGCGCCCTTTCGGGTCACTTTGCCTTTTTCACCCGATTTCTGTGCAGCACAGAGAATCAAGTGACCTGCATGGCAGGTTGCCTATGATAGATGCTTGAAAATAAATTAATCAATAGTTGGTTTTGATTCTAATTAACTGAAAAATATTGATAATTTGTTACGGCCACCACATTTTGTCCGTTTCTATGATTGAGCATGACGGTAATTGGCTGGCAGCTGTGGCGCCGGTAAATGGCGGCTTTTTGCCCCTTGAAAGTAGCGATAAGAGCCAAAAAAGGCCCACAGATTCATCCTGTTACTGGCTGTTGATGGCAAAACTGCAGCAACGGCAGAGATCCGGGTCGCAATGGCTGGAAAAGTACAGGGTTGCGGCGGATTCCCGCTTGATTATTGCGTGGCTTGGCCACATGTTAGAAAGCCATACAGAGCTGCTAAAGCGGTCTGTTCAAGACCAAACAAGAGGTAACCGGGATGAATAACCCTTTGCTGACAATGGATTCGCTGCCCCCTTTCAGCCAGATCAAGCCGGAGCAGGTTCAGCCTGCCGTGATTCAGGCGATTGCTGACTGCAAGCAGAAGATCAGCGATGTGCTGGCCCAGCGTGATCCCCATACCTGGGATAGCCTGATTGCCCCGCTGGAAGAGGTAAATGACCGCCTGTCACGGATCTGGTCACCGGTCAGCCACCTCAACTCCGTACTCAACAGCGAAGCGCTGCGCGAGGCCCATGATGCCTGCCTGCCGCTGCTCTCCGAATTCCAGACCTATGTTGGTCAGCATGAAGGGCTCTATCAGGCCTATCTGGCCCTCTCCCAGAGCGATGATTTCCCGCTGCTCAGCGGCGCCCAGCGCAAGGAGATCCAGAATACCCTGCGTGACTTCCGCCTCTCCGGCATCGGTCTGCCTGCCGAGGCGCAGCAGCGTTACGGCGAAATTCAGGCCCGCCTCTCCGAGCTGGCCTCCCGTTTCAGCAACAACGTGCTGGACGCAACCCAGGGCTGGCACAAGCTGGTGGCCGATGAAGCCGAGCTGGCCGGTCTGCCCGAGAGCGTGCGTGCCGCTGCCCGTCAGATGGCTGAACTTAAAGGCAAAGAGGGGTGGCTGTTCACGTTGGATATCCCCTCTTATCTGCCGGTGATGATGTATGCCGACAACCGCGAGCTGCGCGCCGAGATGTACGAAGCCTTCACCACCCGCGCCTCCGATCAGGGCCCCAATGCGGGCAAGTGGGACAACTCCGCCATCATGAGCGAGCTGCTCACCCTGCGCCGCGAACTGGCTCAGCTGCTGGGGTTCGCCAACTATGCCGAGCTCTCCCTGGCCACCAAGATGGCGGACAAGACCGAACAGGTGGTGAGCTTCCTCACCGACCTGGCGGCCAAATCCCTGCCACAAGGCAAGGCCGAGCTGGAGGAGATCCGCGCCTTCGCCGCCGAGCAGCATGGTCAGAGCGAGCTGGCCGCCTGGGATCTCGCCTACTACGCCGAGAAGCTCAAGCAGCACAAGTTCTCCATCTCCGATGAGCAGCTGCGCCCCTACTTCCCCGCCAGCAAGGTGGTGAAGGGGTTGTTCGAAGTGGTGAAGCGGGTGTTCGGCATGAAGGTGCGCGAGCGCCTCGGCATCGACACCTGGCACCCGGACGTGCGCTTCTACGATATCTTTGATGCCGACGACGAGCTGCGCGGCAGCTTCTATCTAGACCTCTATGCCCGCGAGCACAAGCAGGGCGGCGCCTGGATGGATGTCTGCCTGGGTCGTCGCTACCGTCAGGATGGTTCACTGCAAAAACCGGTGGCCTACCTGACTTGCAACTTCAACGGTCCGGTGGATGGCAAACCGGCGCTGTTCACCCACAACGAAGTGGTCACCCTGTTCCATGAGTTTGGCCACGGCATTCACCACATGCTGACCCGCATCGACGTGGCCGGTGTCGCCGGTATCAACGGCGTGGCGTGGGATGCGGTGGAGCTGCCGAGCCAGTTCCTCGAGAACTGGTGCTGGGAGTCCGAGGCGCTGGCCTTTATCTCCGGCCACTACGAGACCGGCGAGCCGCTGCCTGCCGATCTGCTGGAGAAGATGCTGACCGCCCGCAACTTCCAGGCGGCGATGCAGATGTTGCGCCAGCTGGAGTTCGCTCTGTTCGACTTCCGCCTGCATCAGGAGTTTGATCCGGCCAATCCGGCGCAGCTTCCGGCGCTGCTGGATGAGGTGCGCAGTCAGGTAGCTGTGATGACGCCACCGGCGTTCAACCGCTTCCAGCACAGCTTCTCCCACATCTTCGCGGGCGGCTATGCGGCGGGCTACTACAGCTACAAGTGGGCCGAGGTGCTCTCTGCCGATGCCTTCTCGCGCTTCGAGGAGGAGGGGATCTTCAACCCGGCGACCGGCCAATCCTTCCTGAAGAATATTCTGGAGAAGGGGGGCTCGAAGGAGCCGATGGAGCTGTTCCGAGCCTTCCGTGGTCGTGAGCCCAAGGTGGATGCGCTGTTGCGACACAGCGGGATCGCTGCCTGAGATTCCTGATCCGCAGCCTGTGTGAGCTTCAAGCAGGTACACTGTTTTGCGGCATAGTGGGATCGAGTCGTGATTTCTGCGACAAAAAGGGACCTTTTGGTCCCTTTTTTCAAGGCTTTTTAATATCTTGCTGATTGCATATTTGCACTGCTCACAGCTCTTCAGTAGAGTCGTGTTCTAACCTTCAAGGAGAGAAAGCCACTTGCCATGAGGCGAGCACTCGATTCCGTCTATCAAATCATCTCCAGTCTGGCTCATTCGAGCGGCCAGGGATATTTCGATACCTTTGTGAGTGAAATCGCCGCTGCTGTGATGGCTGATGTCGTCCTGATCGCCAGCAGGGAATCAAATGCTTCCCATCTTACGGTTCAGGCTGCCCATCCCTCCTCTCTTGACCCCGATACCCTGACGCTGCCACTGACTGACTCTCCCGATGCCATTACCTGGCAGGAGGGGGAAGCCTGGTTCAGCGATCGTCTGTTGCAGCTGTTCCCCGCGATGCCGCTTGCCGATGCGTGGCAAGCCCAGGCCTACGCCGGGATCGCCCTCAAGGATGCGGATGGCGAGACCATAGGTATCTGCTGCCTGCTCTATCGTCAGCCGCAGGCCAATATGACCAAGGTGATGGGGCTGCTCCGGTTGCTGGGGCCGCTGGCCGGTCGTGAACTGGCGCTGATGCTGCAACGCCAGCTGCCGCAACTCTTGCCTGATACCCCCCATGTGCTGCAGAGCATGCTGTTTCAGGCTCCGGTGGGGATCGGCAAGCTCGATCTCGCCGGCCACATTCTCTGGGCCAATCCGGCCATCGAGAAGATGCTGGGTTATCCCCTCGACGAGCTGCTTCATCGCTCCATCTCCGACATCAATCACCCGGAGGATTGGCAGCGCAGCCTTGAGTGCTACGAAGAGATCCGGCGCGGCGAGCGCAGCAGTTTCACTCAGGAGAAGCGCTACTTCTGCAAGGGGGGCGAGATCCTGTGGGGGCGGGTAACGGTCACCCTGATCCGCGACGAGCAGCAGCAGCCGGACTACCTGATGGTGCTGCTGGAGAATATCGATCCCCTCAAGCGCCATGCGGAGCAGCTCAAACTCTCCCACCGGGTCTACGACAACCTCTCCGAAGCGATTCTGGTGTGCGATGCCGACAGCCGCATCATCTCGGTCAACCCGGCCTTCGAGCAGATCACCGGCTACAGCAGCGACGAGGTGCGGGGCCAGCGTCCCAGCATGCTCAAGTCCGGGCTGCACGATCAGACCTTCTATGCCGACATGTACCACGCGCTGGAGCGGGTGGGGGTGTGGCGTGGCGAAGTGTGGAACAAGCGCAAGAATGGCAAGCTCTATCCGCAGCAGCTGATGATCAGCACCCTGCGTGAAGCCGGCAAAATCCAGCAATATATCGCCATTTTCAGCGATCTTTCCCAGACCAAAGTGGCCGAGCAGAAGATCGCGACCCAGGCCAACTACGACAACCTTACCAGCCTGCCCAACCGCTGGCTGTTTGGCCGCTGCCTCACCCGCTTCTGCGAGCGGGGCGAGCGCTTCGCGCTCATGGTGCTCGACCTCAACAACTTCAAGGCGGTCAACAACAGCATGGATCACCATGCTGGCGATGCCCTGTTGCGGGAGGTGTCGGATCGACTGGTGAGCCGGGTGCGCACCGAAGATTTGGTGGCCCGTATCGGTGGCGATGAGTTCGCGTTCCTGGTGCCCGGCATCGTCACCCGCCGTCAGGCCGAGGTGTTTGCCAAGCAGGTGATCGGCAGCTTTGCCCGTCCCTTTATGCTGGCCAACCAGCATCTCTATGTGACCGCGACCATCGGCATGACCCTCTGCCCGGTCGATGGCAGCGAGAGCGACGAGCTGCTGCGCAACGCCGAGCAGGCGCTGTTTGCGGCCAAGCGGCAGGGACGGTTGCTCGGTGCCTACTGCTCATCCATGCGGGAAGAGGTGCGCCAGCGCCACCAGATGCAGCAGGATTTGGCCGAAGCGATCAAGCTGGAGCAGCTGACCATGGCCTACCAGCCCATCTGGGACAATCGCAGCGGACGGGTCGCCAAGCTGGAGGCGCTGGTGCGCTGGTATCACCCCCACTGGGGGCAGGTATCCCCTGCCGAGTTTATTCCGCTGGCGGAAGAGGCGGGATTGATTCAGGGGCTGGGTGCGCTGGTATTGTGGCAATCGTGCCGGGATCTGGCGCGGTTGCAGCAATCCGGCTTCCCTGATCTGCAGATGTCGATTAACCGTTCCACCATGGAGTTCCAGACCATCGACCCCGAGGCGAGTGAATGGCTCAAAGTGATCCAGCACTTCGGGCTCGATCCTGCCGACATCGTCATCGAAATCACCGAATCTCTGCTGATGGAGAGCAGCGATCAGCACAGAGTGCGGATCGATGCCCTGCGCGAGGCGGGCTGCAAGCTGGCCATCGACGATTTCGGTACCGGCTACTCGGCCCTCAACTATCTGCGTACTTTCCCGGTCGATCTGGTCAAGATCGACCGCTCCTTCGTGCGCCATATCCCCTTCAACGAGCAGGATAGGATGCTGCTCGACGGCATCATCAACATAGTGCACAACCTCGGCATGCAGGTGGTGATCGAGGGGGTAGAGACCCGCGAGCAGCTCAACTTCCTCTGCCAGAAGGGGTGTGCCTTCACCCAGGGTTATCTGCTCAGCCGCCCGCTAGCCTATGATGATCTCATCGATTACCTCGCTCTCAACCGTCAGGGGATGAACCTCACTGTCGTGAGCTGATCCACCGCTTCTGTTATCATGGCCGCTTCTGTACGTGCCATGAGTCTGTCTCCTATGCCCCATATTCAGGTTTTCAGTGAAGTCCCCGCCCGTGATGGCGAGCTCGACGCCCTGCGTTTACGCCTTGCCGACGTGGAGTTTCCGGCTCCGTTTGCGCTGGTACTGACTGAAGAGAGACTGGAGCTGCGCAAGCTGGACGAGCCCAAGCTGGGTGCCGTCTATGTGGACTTCGTGGAAGGGGCGGTGGCGCATCGCCGCAAGTTTGGCGGCGGTCGGGGCCAGTCCATCGCCAAGGCGGTGGGGCTCAAGGCTGGTGCCACACCGACCGTGGTGGATGCCACTGCCGGGCTGGGGCGCGATGCCTTCGTGCTCGCCTCCCTCGGTTGCAAGGTGACCCTGATCGAACGCAGCCCCGTGGTCGCTGCCTTGTTGCAGGACGGGCTGGCGCGGGCGGCACAGGATCCCGAGATTGGCCCCTGGGTCAGTGAGCGGATGCTCCTGCTGCAAGGCCCGGCGGTGGACAATCTGCTGGCGCTGCCGGAGCGGCCCGAGGTGATCTACCTCGACCCCATGTTCCCCCACAAGCAGAAGTCGGCGCTGGTGAAAAAGGAGATGCGGGTGTTCCAGTCGCTGGTGGGGCCGGATCTTGATGCGGATGCCCTGCTGCCTGCCGCGCTCAAGATGGCGAACAAGCGGGTGGTGGTGAAACGCCCCGACTACGCCGGCTGGCTCAATGAACAGAAGCCCAGCATGGCCATCGAAACCAAGAGCAACCGCTTCGATGTCTATGTGATGGCGGCGCTGGCAGCGGGTTAACAGCCGGTGTGAGCCGCAGATGCAAAAAGGAGGGCCAACGTCATGTTGGCCCTCCTTTTTCGTATTGGATTCAGTTGGTTGGCGCGAAGCGGATCAGCTTCTCTTCCCCTTGCCAGTTCAGGCGCAGGGTCGCCAGTTCTGCCAGACTGAGCCGCTCGCCACTGTGCAGCAGCAGATACTCGACCCCTTCGCTGGCTTCGATAGTGCGGATCTTGTCATCCCATTGGCGATCATCGCGGCTGGTGAGGGTCACCGGCAGTTGCCAGCTGGCAGCAATTTCGAGCCAGTCGTAGAGATCGCAGCTGATGGGTTGATAATCCGGCATGATCGGCTCCAAAACAGGCAGGTTGCTGAGTCAGGCTTCCTGTACTCGGGTCGGCCAGCCCATCTTCTGCTGGCGTTCCACCTCGAGCCGCAGCTCGCTGGCGCGCAGGTAGTGTTCATCCATCCAGCCCTTGGGCAGGGTCAGGGTCAGTGACTCCTCTTCTGCCTGCAGGGTGAAGCTGGGCACTGTGCCCTGGGTACGGCGCATGCAGAGGATCAGTGCGATGCGCAGGATACGGGCCAGCCGTATCGCCTGACGACCGGTGACAGCACCCTGCTTTTCCAGCGGTTCCAGCTTGAATTCGTCCCGCTGGTTGAACAGCAGGGCCGACAACAGCTTCTTTTGCGCTGGGGTAAAGCCCGGCATGTCGATGTTGTCGATGATGTAGGCGGCGTGTTGCGGCGCCTTCTTGTACTCGATACAGAGGCCGATCTCGTGCAGTAGGGCGGCATAACGCAAGATCGGGCGGCCGTAGCGTTTGGAGAGTCGCCAGGCCGGTTGCAGCTGGTTGAACGCCTCGACGGCGGTATCGCGCACCCGTTCGGCGTGCTCTTTATCCAGCTGATAGCGGCTGATCAGGCTGTCGGCGGTGCGATCCCGGGCATCACAGTCGTGATTGTTGCCAAGCAGACCGTAGATCAGTCCTTCGCGCAGGGCGCCACCCGCCAGCGTCATGCTCTCGATATCGAGGGTTTCGAAGATGGCGATCAGGATGGCGAGGCCGGAGGGGAACACGGTCAGCCGTTCGGCCGCCAGCCCTTCCAGTTGCAGCCGGTCGAGCTTGCCGCAGGCGATGGCCTGACCCATCAACTCCTGCAACTTCGGCAGGGTGACCCGTTCGCTCTTCCCTTGCGCCAGCATGATCTCTTGCAGCGCCTGTACCGTGCCGGAGGCGCCGACGCAGGTGCGCCAGCCGAGGGCGCGGTAATCTTCCGCCACCTTCTCCAGCACCGCCTTGGCGGCAGCAATCGCCTGCTCGAAACGGGCTTCGGAGAGCTCGCCATCACCGAAGTGATTGTTGAGCCAGGTAACGCAGCCCATGTGCAGGCTGTTGAGCAGTTTTGCTTCGCTATGTTCGCCGATCACCAGTTCGGTGCTGGCACCGCCGATGTCGATCACCAGCCGGTTGCCTTCCCCGGCAGAGGTCCAGGAGACCCCTTCATAGATGGTCTTGGCCTCTTCCTCGCCCGAGATGATCTCGATGCTGTGGTTGAGTACCCGTTCCGCTTCGCTGAGGAACTCGTCGACGTTGGTGGCAAGCCGCAAGGTAGCTGTGCCCACCACCCGGATATTGTCGGCCGGAATGTCCTGCAACTGTTCGGAGAAGAGACGCAAACAGTCCCAGCCCCGCTCCATGGCGGCACGGCTGAGACGAAATTCCGGATCGAGCCCGGCTGCGAGGCGAACCTTGCGCTTGACCTTGGCGACGGTGCGCAGGGCACCGGCGACCTCGCGCACCACCAGCATATGAAAGCTGTTGGAGCCGAGGTCGATGGCGGCATAGAGAGGCGAGTTGTGCAACGGGCCTATCCTTTAGCTTTTGCGCGGCGGACGACGACGGTTGTTGCTGTTGCCACCGCCCTGACGATCCCGCATGTTGCGGTTCACCGGCTGACGGTTGCGGAACACCCGTTTCGGCGCGGTCACGTCATCCAGCAGCGCTTCGCGATCATATTTGCTGACCGGAATGGCATGGTGGATGTACTCCTCGATGGCCGGCAGGTTGAAGGCATAGTCTTCACAGGCCAGGCTGATGGAGTGACCGCTCTTGCCGGCACGACCGGTACGACCGATACGGTGTACATAGTCTTCGGCGTCGTCGGGCAGGTCATAGTTGAAGACGTGGGTCACGTCAGGGATGTGCAGACCACGGGCGGCCACGTCGGTGGCGACCAGAATATCGAGCGCACCCTTGGTGAAATCCTCGAGGATCTTCATCCGCTTCTTCTGCGGCACGTCACCGGTCAGCAGACCGACGCGGTGGCCGTCGTTTTCCAGCCAGGCGTGAACGTCTTCACAGACATGCTTGGTGTTGGCGAAGACGATCGCTTTTTCCGGCCACTCCTCTTCCATCAGGGAGAGCAGCAGCAACATCTTGTCTTCATTGGAGGGGTAGAACAGCTCTTCCTTGATCCGCACGCCGGTCATCTGCTCCGGCTCTACCTGCACATGTTCCGGGTGGTTCATGTGTTCGTAGGCCAGCTCCTGCACGCGCAGGGAAAGGGTTGCTGAGAACAGCATGCTCAGACGCTCGGTCGCGGGCGGCATGCGGCGGAACAGGAAGCGGATGTCCTTGATGAAGCCCAGATCGAACATGCGATCCGCTTCGTCCAGTACCACGACCTGAATGTTGCTCAGATCGATCACCTTGGACTTGAAGTAGTCGATGATGCGGCCAGTGGTGCCGATCAGGATGTCGACGCCCTGCTCCAGCACGGCCAGCTGCTTGTCGTAACCTTCGCCACCGTAGGCGAGGCCGAGTTTCAGGCCGGTAGAGGCAGCGATGCTGTCGGCATCGTTATAGATCTGTACTGCCAGTTCCCGGGTGGGTGCCATGATGATGGCTCTGGGTTGATTAACCAGACGGGGCTTGGTCAGCGGGTGAGTCAGCAAATAGTTGAATGTCGCGGCCAGGAAGGCAATGGTCTTGCCGGTTCCTGTCTGGGCCTGACCGGCGAGGTCATGACCTTCTACCAGCAGTGGCAGAGACAGTGCCTGGATGGGCGTGCAATAGTGAAATCCCTTTGATTCCAGACCAGCCAGAACTTCGGGTTCGAGGCCCATTTGGGCGAATTTGTCGGTCGTTAAGTGTGTTTTGCTCATGGCGGTAGGTTATCAGGTTAGGCTTGCAATAATAAACAGGATCATTTCAAATAGGGCAACTATTGCCTTTGTTGATATGTCAATAAAGCCTTAATTACTGACTGGAGTTGGAGATGAGTGACAAGATTGTTCAGCTGAGCGATGCCAGCTTCGAGGCAGATGTAATCAAAGCCGATGGCGCCGTTCTGGTCGACTTCTGGGCCGAGTGGTGTGGTCCGTGCAAGATGATTGCCCCGATCCTGGAAGAAGTTGCCCAAGAGTACGAAGGTCGCGTGACCGTAGCCAAACTGAACATCGACCATAACTCTGATACTCCGCCCAAGTACGGCATTCGTGGTATCCCGACCCTCTTGCTGTTCAAGAATGGCGAAGTGGCAGCGACCAAGGTCGGTGCACTGTCCAAGACTCAGCTGAAAGAGTTCCTGGACGGCAACCTGTAATAATTAAAGAGGAGCGCATTGCAATAATGCGCTCCTTGTGTTTTATCACCTAGACGCTCATCCCGATTGGTGCTAGTTTATCGCTCGTTTGCTAACCTTTTTGCCTGACTCTTTGCTAACCACAGCCTGGCAATCAAATCCGATCAGCATCAATCCAGCAGACTGTCTCCTCATTTCAATCCTTGCTTACAGACTTTCACCACTATGAATCTGACTGAATTAAAGAACACTCCTGTGTCCGAGCTGGTCAAGCTTGGCGAATCCATGGGGTTGGAAAATCTGGCTCGGGCGCACAAGAAAGATATTATTTTTGCAATCCTCAAGGCGCACGCCAAGGGTGGTGAAGATATCTTTGGCGACGGTGTGCTGGAAATCCTGACCGATGGTTTCGGCTTCCTGCGCAGTGCAGACGGCTCCTATCTGGCAGGCCCTGACGATATCTACGTCTCCCCGAGCCAGATCCGCCGCTTCAACCTGCGTACCGGCGATACCATCTCCGGCAAGATCCGGCCACCGAAAGAGGGCGAACGCTACTTCGCACTGCTCAAGGTCAATGAGGTCAACTACGACCGTCCGGAAAACTCCCGCAACAAGATCCTGTTTGAAAACCTTACCCCCCTGCATGCCAACGAACGTCTGCGTATGGAACGGGGTAATGGCTCTACTGAAGATATCACCGCCCGTGTACTGGACCTGGCTTCCCCCATCGGTAAAGGCCAGCGTGGCCTGATCGTGGCGCCGCCCAAGGCCGGTAAGACCATGCTGCTGCAGAACATCGCCCAGAGCATCGCCTACAACCACCCGGACTGTGAACTGATCGTTCTGCTGATCGACGAGCGTCCGGAAGAGGTGACCGAGATGCAGCGGATGGTTAAAGGTGAAGTGATCGCTTCCACCTTTGACGAACCTGCTTCCCGCCACGTTCAGGTTGCCGAGATGGTGATCGAGAAGGCCAAACGTCTGGTCGAGCACAAGAAAGATGTGGTGATCCTGCTGGACTCCATCACTCGTCTGGCTCGCGCCTACAACACAGTTATCCCGTCATCCGGCAAGGTACTGACCGGTGGTGTGGATGCCAACGCCCTGCACCGTCCCAAGCGCTTCTTCGGCGCCGCGCGTAATGTTGAAGAGGGCGGCAGCCTGACCATCATCGCCACCGCGCTGATCGATACCGGTTCCAAGATGGACGAAGTTATCTACGAAGAGTTCAAGGGTACCGGCAACATGGAACTGCACCTCTCGCGCAAGATTGCCGAGAAGCGTGTCTACCCGGCTATCGACATCACCCGCTCAGGCACCCGTAAGGAAGAGCTGCTCACCTCAGGTGACGAGCTGCAGAAGATGTGGATCCTGCGCAAGATTGTCCACCCGATGGGCGAGATCGACGGTATCGAATTCCTCATCGACAAGCTGGCGATGACCAAGACCAACGACGAGTTCTTCGACGCCATGCGGCGCCAGCAGAAGTAAGTCCGGTCAGAAAATGACGAAACCGCGGCCCTGGTCGCGGTTTTTGTTTATCTGTTTTCCGGTCGCCCTAGTAGTATGAGATCCCGATGTCACATGGATGGAGACGTCATGAAGCCTGTTTTCTGGTTATTGCTGGGGTTGCTGAGTGCAATGCCAGCCTGCGCGCAGAGTGCTCCGGTCGCGGTGACAGCCGAGATGTTGCAGACTCACCAGCGCTATCTGGCGGGCCGTCTGCAGGAGGGGCAATTTGCAGCCATCGACTCTCTGCTGGCGACCCTGAGTCGCGAGCGGCGGGAGTTCCTGCTGTTGCAGCTGCTGCGGGATATTCCCGCTACCACCCCTGCATCCCCTGCGTTGCAACAGTGGGTCGAGGCTCAGGCCGACAAGGCCCCCGAGTGGCTCATGGAGCAGCAGGTCGACGGTTTTCTGGTGCAGCAACCTGTCTATGATTTTGCCGCGCAGGCCCGTCAGTTGCTGGGGGCGTGGCAGCTGCAATCACTGATGCAGCGCTATCGGCAGCAGCTTGCCCAGGGCAGCTTCCCGCTAAAGTCCATCTACTACAGCAGTAACCCCGATCTCGCCATGCAGCAGCAAGCCCTGTTGCTGGCCCTCGACACCTTGCCGCAGCCGATCTGGATGCGGGAGGCGCAAGCGCTGGCCAGCCAGAATATCTATCTGCCCGACAATCATCTGTTGTTCCATCTGTTGCAGCGCACCGGGGAACCGGCGCTCTATAGCATGCTGTGGCGGCGGCCGGCAGATCAGGATGCGCTGCGTGCACTCTCTACCATCAACCGCTTCCATCACGGCAGTGCTGCCAGCGATCTGCTGATTGCCGCCAGTGGCAACGAGGGGTTGAAGGGGGCCGCCCTGCGTCAGCTGAGCGCGCTCTCCCCCTTGCCGCCGCAAGCCCAGAAATACCTGCTGGCGGAACTCTCCAACCGCCAATA
The DNA here is from genome assembly GCF_040908215.1 of Aeromonas sp. R5-4. Classification (NCBI taxonomy): domain Bacteria; kingdom Pseudomonadati; phylum Pseudomonadota; class Gammaproteobacteria; order Aeromonadales; family Aeromonadaceae; genus Aeromonas; species Aeromonas sp. R5-4. The sequence goes on from NZ_JBFODG010000023.1 coordinate 28,197, forward strand.
CGGGGCGCTGGTGGCCGGTCTGTTGATGGAGGTGGACGAGCCCCAACTGCTCTCTGCACTGGCCAGACGCCTCGGCCAGCGTGACATGCCACCCATTGCACCGAGTCTGCTGCCCGATTCGGGTACACCCGATGGGCAGCCAGGGTTATAATGCGTGACCTCCTGAACCCGGTTGGGAACTTGCATGAAATACAAGGATTTGCGTGATTTCATCGCGCAGCTGGAACAAAACGGACAACTCAAGCGCATCACCCGCGAGATAGATCCCTATCTGGAGATGACCGAGATCAGCGACCGTACCCTGCGTGCGGGTGGCCCGGCTCTGCTGTTCGAAAATCCCAAAGGCTACACCATGCCGGTGCTGACCAACCTGTTCGGTACACCTGATCGGGTTGCCATGGGCATGGGGCAGCCCGATGTGGGTGCCCTGCGTCAGGTCGGGGTCTGGCTCTCCTATCTCAAGGAGCCCGAGCCGCCCAAGGGATTCAAGGAGCTGATGGAGAAGCTGCCGATCTTCAAGCAGGTGCTCAACATGCCGACCAAGCGCCTATCTTCCGCCCCCTGCCAGCAGGTGGTGCAGGAGGGCGATGCGGTCGATCTCGACCAGATCCCGATCCAGCACTGCTGGCCCGGCGATGTGGCGCCGCTGGTCACCTGGGGCCTCACCATCACCCGTGGCCCCTACAAGAAGCGCCAGAACCTCGGCATCTATCGCCAGCAGAAGCTCGCCAAAAACAAGCTGATCATGCGCTGGCTGGATCACCGTGGCGGTGCCATCGATTTTCGCGAGTGGCAGGAGGCCCATCCCGGTGAGCGCTTCCCGGTGGTGGTAGCGCTCGGTGCCGATCCCGCGACCATTCTCGGCGCGGTGACGCCGGTGCCGGATACTCTCTCCGAATATGCCTTTGCCGGTCTGCTGCGCGGCAGCCGTACCGAAGTGATCAAGGCCATCAGCTGCGATCTGGAGGTGCCCGCCAGCGCCGAGATTGTGCTGGAAGGCTATCTTGAGCCGGGTGAGATGGCGCCGGAAGGGCCTTATGGCGACCACACCGGCTACTACAACGAGGTAGACGAGTTCCCGGTCTTCACCATCACCCACATCACCAAGCGGCGTGATGCCATCTATCACAGCACCTACACCGGCCGTCCGCCCGATGAACCGGCGGTGCTGGGTCTGGCGCTGAACGAGGTGTTTGTGCCGCTGCTGCAGAAGCAGTTCCCCGAGATTGTGGACTTCTATCTTCCGCCGGAGGGGTGCTCCTACCGGATGGCGGTGGTGACCATCAAGAAGCGTTACCCGGGCCACGCCAAGCGGGTAATGCTGGGAGTCTGGTCATTCCTGCGCCAGTTCATGTACACCAAGTTCGTGGTGGTGTGTGACGATGACGTCAACGCTCGCGACTGGAAGGATGTGATCTGGGCCATCACCACCCGGATGGACCCGGCAAGGGACACTACCTTGATCGAGCATACGCCGATCGACTATCTGGACTTCGCCTCGCCGGTCTCCGGCCTCGGTTCCAAGATGGGGCTGGATGCCACCAACAAGTGGCCGGGCGAGACCAATCGGGAGTGGGGTCAGCCTATAGTTCAGGATGAGGCGGTGAAGCAGAAGGTCGATGCCATCTGGGATGAGCTGAAGATCCTCGGATGAGGCAAACATGACAGCTTTGCTGCAAAAAGTGATGCGATCCGCACTGATTTGAGTATTCTCGACTGACGGGGCCAGGGCTGCTGGTCGTCACTCCATAGTGAAACAATGAGCGAAGCGGGCCGAGCGAGCCCGCCACAAGGACAAGAATGCAACGTATCAAATGCCGCGTAGAGGAACTGCGCGAATATGTCGACACCATCTGGCATGTGGCCCTGACGCCGCAGCAAGCGATCAGCTTCAAGCCGGGCCAGTATCTGCTGGTGGTGATGAGCGATTCGGACAAGCGCCCCTTCTCCATCGCCAACTCGCCGACCCGCCCGGGCGTGCTGGAGCTGCAAATCGGTGCCACTCCCGAGAACGCCTACGCCGGTCAGGTGCTGGCCCGCATGCGCGAGCAGGGCGAGATCGAGGTCGAATTGCCGGCTGGCAAGGCGTTCCTGCGCGATGAATCTCCCCGTCCGCTGATCCTGATGGCGGGCGGCACCGGCTTCTCTTACGCCCGCTCCATTCTGGAGTACCTGATCGACACGGGCAGCAAGCGCCCGGTGTTCTTCTACTGGGGTGTGCGTCAGGCTCACTGGCTCTATGAGCTGGAGCAGATGCAGCAGTGGGAGCGTGACTATGCGCCGCTCACCTTTATCCCGGTGGTGCAGGAGCCGGATGCTGACTGGACCGGCAAGAGCGGGCTGGTACACAAGGCGATCATGGATGACTTCGTCAGCCTCCACGACTACGACATCTATGTCGCCGGCCGTTTCGAGATGGCGGGTGCCGCGCGTGAGGAGTTCAAGATCCTTGGCGCCGAGCCGGAGCGCATCTTTGGTGACGCCTACGAATTTATCTGACGGGATCCCCGTCTGGATGACGCAGCCCCCGGTTTTGCCGGGGGCTTTTGTTTTTGTGGCTGCCGCAGTACCTGATCGTACCGAATGGTTGGATTATTGCGGCGTTATCCCATTATTTTTCAATATTTTGGCTATGAATGGCTACTAATCGAGCCTAGCTGATGGCATCTTTGTGGGGGATTGACAAGAGCATCCATAGAGCAAGCACAAGGAGGCGCAGTGTTGAGTGAAGAGGGCAGGGCATCTGCGGAGGATGACAGGGGAGAGACCGGCTCTGTCGAGCGGGTCGCAACGCTGATCCCGTCCCCTCATGGCAGTGAAATGGCTCGTTTGCAGGCAGAGATCGCCGCTTTGCAGCATGAAAACGGCCTGTTGCAGGAGAAGCTCAATGCCGCCCTCGATGGCACCGGCATCTGTCTCTGGCAGGGCACTATTCCCACCGGCGAGCTGCGCGTCTTCAATCTGCAGAACTTTCAGGCCGGTGACATGGCCCCTCATTTCGATCAGTGGAGCGCCAAGCTCCATCCCGACGATCGCGCCCATGCCATGGGCAGCTACTTTGCCCACCTTGAGGGGAAAACCCCCTTCTACGAAGCCGAATACCGCACCATCAGCCCGGCCGGGGAGATCACCTGGTTGTGGGATCGGGGCCGGGTCGTCGATTGGGATGGCGATGGCAAGCCGCTGCGGATCATGGGCTCCCATATCGATATCACCCAGCGCAAGGCCTATGAGCAGCGACTGGCTGAGCGAGCCAACAGCGACGCACTGACCGGCTTGCTCAACCGGCAGGGGTTTGGCAAGGCGTTTGCCCAGCTGCAGCCACAAGGTGCGGGGGCGCTGCTCTTTATCGATCTGGATGATTTCAAAGGGATCAACGACCAGCTGGGCCACGCCTGCGGCGATCTGGTGTTGCAGCAGATGGCGGACTGGCTGCGCCTTATTATGCCTGGCTCGGCGCTATGTGGCCGTTACGGCGGCGACGAGTTTGTGGTGCATCTGCACCGGGATGTGTCGAGCCATGGCCTGGCGCAACTGGCTGACGCCCTGATCAGCCGGATGCACGGCTATGTGCCCAAACCCGGTTGCCCGCAACGGGTGGGGCTGAGTATCGGCATCGCCCTGTGGGAGGAGGAGCCATTGAGCTTCCGGCAGGCATTGGAGGTGGCCGACCGTGCCATGTATGAGGCCAAGGCACGCGGCAAGCGGGCCTGGTATCTGCTTCAGGTGTGATGCTTTTTACAGGTTCAATTCAAAGCAAAAACCCCAGCCGAGCTGGGGTTTTCGTTATTCGCCTTTGGCGCCGAGCTGCTGCTCGAGCTGAGCCAGCTTGCTTTCGAGGGCGGCCAGTTTTTCACGGGTACGCAGCAGTACCTTGGTCTGCACGTCGAACTCTTCGCGGCTGACCAGATCCAGCTTGCCCAGCTGGGCTTGCAGTACCTGACGCATCTTCTTCTCGGCCTCTTCACCCATGCTGCGAATGCCGGGCGGCAGGGAGTTGTGCACCTGCTTGGCGATCTCTTCCAGTTTCTTCGGGTCGATCATGATGTCCTCCTTAAGCGTTGGCGGACATTCTACCGACAATTCCCTCACTTTGCCGAGATCGCGGCGGCTTTTTAGTCGTGATGGTGCCCGCTGGCTGGTCGGGTCTGGTGATGGGGCCACAACTGCTACCCTTGCGCCCCTTTGTTAACCTGAAACCATGACATGCACCACAAAGCTGAGCCAGAACTGTCCGGCATGAGTCTTATTTGGTGTTGGTTTTATGTTAACGTTTTGCAGTCGAGGTCGTGATGACCCCGTTGGCTTGTGATGGATAACAACCTTATAAAAAGAGAATAAAAAATGAAGAAGAAGCTAATTTATGCAGCTGTTGTCAGCGCCCTGCTGGCCGGATGTGGTGGAGATGACAACAAGGGAGACACCACCAGCTCCCTCGACTACGTCCTGAGTGGCGCCAACGGGGTGCGCCCGAGCGTGCTGGCCCCCCGTGCCAGCGACGGTACCCTGAAGTTTTCGACAGAAACTGCTGATCTGTCGAACCCGGTATCTGCCCTCTCCACCCTGGATGGCTGGTCAACCACCCAACCGGTCCAGCTGGTACCAGCGACCGTGACCGGTGTCTCTGTGCCGGCACCGGCGGCCAGCGAGTATGCCTCTGCCGTTGCGCCCCTCTACCTGCTCGAGCTCACGCTGGATCCGGTCACTCTGCAACCCAACGGAGTCAAGGGCGGCAAGCCACTGGTTTATGGGACCGACTTTGTGGTCACTGGCGGGGACGGCAAGCTCAATCTGGTTCCGCTCAAGCCGCTCAATCCCTCTTCTTACTACATGATAGTGGCGACCGATGCCCTCAAGGACAGTCGCGGCACACCGCTCAAGGCGGGAGGCGATTACAGCAGCTTCAAATCGACAGCTGGCGCAACTACTCAGGAGCAGACCATCAACGGCCTGATCTTGCTGCAGGAAGGTCTGTTCAAGGCGGCCACCGGGATCACCAGCGACCGGGTGATCTTCTCCGACTGGTTTGCCACCCAATCTGGTGCCGATGTGCTGCTGGCGGTGAAGAGTGCCGCCGCTTCCGTGCTGAAGAGCCCGAGCCTGGACGCCGCGGCGCTGTGGAAACAGGATGCCAAGGGCAACACCAGCCTGCCAGCAACCTATACCATCAATGGTCTTAATGGCGGGGTGGATTTTCTGACCCAGCTGGCGAATGAGCCATTCTTGCCGCAGAAAGATCGTGATGCGATTGCTGCCGCTGTGGCGGCTAATGGCACCCTCAACGGAGTCGCAGCGGCGACCAAGGTTTATACCGGCACCGTCAAACTCCCTTACTTCCTCTCTACACCCGCGATAGCTGGCTCATGGGACAAGGCCAAGACCCAATCTTGGCACGGCGCCATTCCCAGCCTCTATGCCATCGCCAACGCGCTGAAAGCGGGCGATACCGAGGTGATCGGTGGACTCGTCGGGGCGGGCGTGGACCCGGCATTGCTGGGTGAGCTGATCGCCGACCCGAGCCGTCAGAGTGAACTGCTGACCGAGGCAAGCAAGCTGATCGGGGTGACTCTCACCTCTGGTGGCAAGCCGCTGGATGCCGAGCGCAATATCGGCCGTTTCAACCCGTTGCCGACCCTGAGCGAAGTACAATCGGTACCGCTGCGGATCTTCGCCGCTGCACCGCTCAATACCATTACCGATGTGATCATCTATCAACACGGGGTTACCTCCATCAAGGAGAACGTCTATGCGCTGGCGCTGGGCCAGATTGGTGCTGGTCTGCAAGTCACACCAACAGCCAAAAATGTCGCTGTGGTAGTGATCGATCATCCGCTGCACGGCGAGCGTGGTTATGCCCTGAGCAACAGCATGGCGACGGTGACCACATCGGAGAACCCGCTCCCCTATCTGAACCTCAACTATCTGACGGTGGCGCGGGACAATCTGAAACAGAGCGTGGCGGATCTGCTGGGGCTGCGACTGGCTGTCGGTCTGGCCAACACCCAGGGATTGGGTGGCCAATTGGGTGGTGCCGGTCTGAAGGTGCATTTCCTCGGTCACTCACTTGGTGCCATTACCGGGGCCAATCTGCTGGCTGTCGCCAACCAGACCACCGGCAGTGCTCAGGCTGATGCCCTGTTCAAGTTCGATACCGGTGGTCTGGCGATGCCGGGTGGCGGCATCGCGCCGTTGTTGCTCAACTCGCCTAGCTTCGGGCCGACCATCAAGATGAGCGTGCTTACCTCGGGCAGTCCGGCGCTGAAAGCGGGCTTTACCGCCTATGCACCGAATTGCAAAACAGCTGCCGCCACTTGCTTCGTCAACGAGTTCCTGCCCAGCCTGGATGCTGCCACGCAGGCGGGTGCGGCGAGCACCTTGCAGAGCTATACCTTTGCCGCCCAGTCAGTGCTGGACTCTGCCGACCCGATCAATCTGGGCAGTGGCGTCGCCAAGAGCTTCCCGCTGTTCGCCACCGAAATTGTGGGTGATGGCGCCCTCAATCTGCCGGATCAGGTGATCCCCAACAGCATCGCCTCTGCACCGTTGGGTGGCACCGAGCCGCTGTTCCGGGTGCTGGGTTTGCAAGAGCTGAAGGGGTCCGGCGTGCTCCCGGCGGGTCACCATGCTGCGCGCTTCCTGAAAGGGGGCCATAGCTCGCTGCTGGCTCCTGACGAGAACTTCGATCAGGCTGGCGCGGTCACCACCGAGATCCAGACCCAGTTCGCCAGCTTCTTTATGAGTGGCGGTGCGGCGGTCAAGGTAACCGATGACACCCTGATCAAGCAGTAACTGCCTATCGCGTAAAAAAACGCCGCCCTTCGGGGCGGCGTTCTCGTTTCTGCGGCTGCTGAAAAATCAGCCCGGCTGGTGGTTGCGATCCAGCCAGCCTTGCAGCAGGCCGACCAGCAGGCCGGTCAGATGGGCGATGTTGGCGGTGCTGGTGCCGAGCATGTCGAAGAAGCCGAGCACCATCCAGAACAGCATAAAGCCCATCAGTGCCGGTGGCAGAGTGAGGCCACAGGCCGGTTGCAGCTTGCTGCGCAGCCAGCAGTAGCCGAGCAGGGCATAGACCACGCCGGAGAGGCCGCCAAACAGCGGGCCGCTGGCAAAGAACTCGGCGATATTGGGCAGGGCGGCGCCCACCAGCAGCAGGATCAGCAACTTGCCGCTGCCAAGGCGCTGCTCGATCTGGCCGCCGAGATACCACCACCAGAGCAAGTTGAACACCAGATGGAGCACCGAGAAGTGGATCAGGGCGGGGGTGAAATAACGCCATGCCTGCCAGTCGGTGAACTGGGCAAGCGTCGGGTGGAATGCCAGTTCATCGTAGATTGGCAGGCCGATGGCCTCGATCCCGTAGATGGCGAGACAGGCGATGATGACCACCAGCGTCAGTGGCCCCGCCTGATGAAGGAAATCGGTGATGGGATCCGTCATCCCCTTGCTGTAGTCGATACGGGCATCGGCGCGGCCGGATTGCCAGGAAGCTTCCATATAGCGCGGGTGGCCAGGCTCGGCCAGAAAGCGCTTCACCTCCAGCTGGGCCTGCGCGAGGCGCTGCTCGTCCGCCAGCCAGATGGTGACCCCCAGCTCGGACTGGGTCAGCTCGCAGGAGATCCCCAAGGTCGCCAGATAGTCCACCAGCGCCTGCGCCATGCGGGCGTTGTCGAGCACCAGCAGCTGGATCATGCCTCGCCTGCCTCGATGGGAAACTCCCGGCGCCACGCCTCGAAGCCGCCATCCAGACTGTAGACCTCGTCATAACCCTGTTGCAGCAGGTATTGGGCCGCCCCCTGACTGCTGTTGCCGTGATAGCACATCACGATGACCGGGGTATCGAAATCCACTTCATTCATAAAGCGCACCAGGGTGCCGTTGGTGAGGTGGAAGGCGCCGACCGCGTGGGCCGCTTCAAAGGATTGCGGGTCGCGAATATCCACCAGACGGGCTTCACCCGCGCTCAGTTTCTGGTGGGCATCATGGGCATTGATATGGGCAAACTGGTCCATCGGGATGTCCTGCGAATAGGTTGATTACGGGCCAGTGTACCGCAAGCTTGGGCGCAAACTAACCCCACAAAAGATAAGGGAGCCAGCGGCTCCCTTGTCGATATGGCATGCGGGTCAGTGGGTTAACCGCCCAGATAGGCCTGCCGCACTGCCGGGTTGGCCAGCAGGGCGGCGCCTGTGTCTTGCAGCACAACGTGGCCGTTCTCCAGCACATAGCCGCGGTCGGCTAGCTTGAGCGCCTGGTTGGCGTTCTGCTCCACCAGAAAGATGGTCATCCCCTTCTGGCGCAGCTGCTCTATGGTGTCGAAAATCTGCTGGATGACGATGGGGGCCAGCCCCAGCGAGGGTTCATCCAGCAGCAGCAGGCGCGGCTTGCTCATCAGGGCGCGGCCGATGGCCAGCATCTGCTGCTCGCCGCCGGACATGGTGCCTGCCCGTTGTTGCAGGCGCTCGTGCAGGCGCGGGAACAGGGTGAACACCTGATCCAGCAGGCCATGCTGCTCTGCCTTGTCGACGAAGAAGGCGCCCATCAGCAGGTTCTCCTCCACCGTCAGGCGGGCAAAGATACGGCGCCCTTCCGGCACCACGGCGATATCCTTGCGCATGATGCGGGCTGTGGTGAGGGAGCTGATCTGCTCCCCTTCAAACCAGATGGAGCCGCTGCTGGGCTTGGGCTCGCCGCAGAGGGTCATCAGCAGGGTAGTCTTGCCCGCGCCGTTGGCGCCGATCAGGGTGACGATTTCCCCCTCTTTCACCTCGACGCTGACATCGTGCAGCGCCTGAATTTTGCCGTAGTGGGTCGATACGTTGCGAAGTTCTAACATCTTGTTTTCCTTACGACTCGCCCAGATAGGCCTTGATCACTGCCGGGTTGTTACGGATCTCATCCGGCTTGCCATGGGCCAGCGGGGTGCCCTGGCTGACCACGAAGATGCGGTTGGAGATGCCCATCACCAGCTTCATATCGTGCTCGATCAGCAGCACCGAGACCCCGAATTCGTCCCGCAGGCTCATGATGAGCTCGTCCAGCTCGTCGGTCTCCTTCGGGTTGAGACCGGCGGCCGGTTCGTCCAGCATCAGCAGCTCGGGACGGGTCGCCATGCAGCGGGCGATCTCGAGCCGGCGCTGCTGACCGTAGGCCAGATTACCGGCGGCGCGGTTGGCGAGATCCTTGAGGCCCACTTTATCCAGCCAGAAGGCGGCCCGCTCCAGCCCCTCCTGCTCGGCACGGCGGAAGGCCGGGGTCTTGAACAGGCCGGCGATAAAGCTGGTGTTGAGGTGCTGATGCTGGGCAACCAGCAGGTTCTCCACCGCCGTCATCTCCTTGAACAGCCGCACGTGCTGGAAGGTACGCACAATCCCCTTGCGGGCGATGAGGTGGCCGGGCAGCCCCTGGATCTCTTCACCCTTGTAACGGATGGTGCCGCCGCTCGGACAGTAGAAACCGGTCAGGCAGTTGAAGATGGTGGTTTTGCCCGCGCCGTTGGGGCCGATGATGGAGATCACTTCGCCCTTGTCGATATCCAGTTTTACCCCGTTGACGGCCAGCAGGCCCCCGAAGCGCATCGACAGATCAGAGACTTCCATTAACTTCTGATGTGTACTCATTTCTTCAACTCCAGATGCGGACGGGTCATCGGCAGCAATCCCTGTGGCCGCCAGATCATCATGAACACCATCAAGAGGCCAAACATCAGCATGCGGTACTCGTTGAATTCGCGGGCCAGCTCCGGCAGCACCGTCATCACGATAGCGGCCAGCACCACCCCGATCTGGGAGCCCATGCCACCCAGCACCACAATCGCCAGCACTATGGCCGACTCGATAAAGACGAAGGATTCCGGGCTGATAAAGCCCTGCCGCGAGGCAAAGAAGCTGCCGGCGAAACCGGCAAAGGTGGCGCCTATGGTGAAGGCGGTCAGCTTGATGATGGTGGGGTTGAGCCCCAGCGATTTGCAGGCGATCTCGTCTTCCCGCAGCGCTTCCCAGGCGCGGCCCAGTGGCATGCGCAGCAGGCGGTTGATGACGAACAGGGTCACCACCACCAACACCAGCGCCATCAGGTAGAGGAAGATCACCTTGTGGTTGGCGTTGTAGGTAATGCCGAAGAAGTTATGGAAGGTATCAAAGCCCCCATCCTTGACGGTGCGGTTGAACTCCAGCCCCCCCAGCGTCGGCTTGGGGATGCCGGAGATGCCGTTCGGGCCGCCGGTCAGGGTGGTCATATTGTTGAGCAGGATGCGGATGATCTCGCCAAAACCCAGGGTGACGATGGCCAGATAGTCCCCCCGCAGCCGCAGCACCGGGAAACCGAGCAGGAAGCCGAAGGTAGCGGCCATCAGCCCGGCGATGGGCAGGCACTCCCAGAAGCTCAGCCCGAAGTAGGTGTTGAGCAGGGCATAGCTGTAGGCGCCGACCGCATAGAAGCCGACATAGCCGAGATCGAGCAGACCGGCGAGGCCGACCACCACGTTCAGCCCCAGCCCCAGCATGATGTAAATCAGGGTGAGGGTGGCGAGATCGATGGCGCCGCGAGAAGCCATAAAGGGCCAGCTCACCGCGAACAGCAGCACCAGCACGGCGGTGAGGTTATAGAGCTTGGGCGCCTCTTCCGGGCTCGGTAGCACCAGCTTGGTGAAGCCGACCGAGAAACCGCTGATGGAGGCCTGAAACAGCTTGGCGATCTGGCCGCGCAGCATCTGGAACCAGAAAACAAGGGTGGCTCCCCCCAGCAGCCAGGCCAGCGACACATCGAGGCGGCTCACTACCTGCAGGCTGGAGCCATCGGTCTCCAGCTTGAAGCCGAGCAGCCAGAAAGAGAGCACCAGCAACACCAGGCTGGCGATACAGGCGTGGATAAATTGATGTTTCATCACACTTTCTCCACTTCCGGACGGCCCAGAATGCCGGTCGGCATAAAGAGCAGCACAAAAATGAGCAGGGCAAACGCCATCACATCCTTGTACTCGGTGCTGAGATAACCGGCGGTGAGCGCTTCAACCACCCCCAGCAGCAGGCCGCCCAGTACGGCACCCGGAATGCTGCCGATACCGCCCAGCACTGCGGCAGTGAAGGCCTTCAGACCGGCCATAAAGCCGAGGTAGGGGTTGATGACGCCGTAATACATGCCGAGCAGCACCCCGGCGACGGCGGCCAGCGCGGCCCCCAGCACGAAGGTGATGGAGATGACCACGTGGGTGTCGATGCCCAGCAGGTTGGCCATCTTGATATCTTCCGAACAGGCGCGGCAGGCGCGGCCCATGCGGGAGCGGCCGATGAACTGGGTCAGCGCCAGCATGGTGATGAAAGTCACCACGAAGATGATCAGCTGCATATAGGAGAGGCTGGCCTGAAAACCATCCTCACCCCCCAGGGTCCAGCCACCGGAGATCAGGCTGGGCATGGCAATATCCCGCGAGCCCTGTGCCATCCGCATCATGTTCTGCAGGAAGATCGACATGCCGATGGCGGAGATGAGGGGGATCAGCCGGTTGCCACCACGCAGTGGCCGGTAGGCGACCCGCTCGATGCTCCAGCCATAGGTGCCGGTGATGATGATACTGACCAGGAAGGCGCCTCCCAGCAGTAGAAAGGTGCTGTCGATGCCCATCATCATGAGCCCCGCCATCACCATAAAAGCGACATAGGAGCCGATCATGTACACCTCGCCGTGGGCGAAGTTGATCATGCCGATGATGCCATAGACCATGGTGTAGCCAATGGCGATCAACGCATAGGTGCTGCCTATGGTTAATCCATTCAGCAGTTGCTGAACCAGATAGAGGAGGTGTTCGGACATACTGCGTTCCCTGTACTTGCCCGCAAAGAGAGGAGGGGGTGAGCGTACTCACCCCCGATCGGCAGATTATTTGACTTGGCTGGAAGTACCGTCAGCGTGCCACTGGAACACACCGAATTCGAAGCCTTTCAGGTCACCGTTCGGTGCCCAGGTCAGGGGGCCCATCACGGTATCGATAGGTGCGGCCTTGATGGCGGCGGCAACGGCAGCCGGGTCATCTTCACCCGCCTTGGCGATACCGGCTGCCAGGGTTTGCACTGCGGCATAGGTAGTCCAGACGAACGGGCCGGAGGAGTCCTGACCCTTGGCCTTGAACGCCGCCACCAGCGGGGCGTTGGCCGGCACCAGATCGTATTTGTTCGGCAGGGTCACCAGCAGGCCTTCGGAAGCCGGGCCACCGATGGCGGAGATATCCTTGTTACCCACCCCTTCCGGGCCCATGAACTTGGCTTTCAGCCCCTTCTCGCCAGCCTGACGCAGGATCAGGCCCAGCTCAGGGTGATAGCCGCCGTAGTAGACGAAATCGACGTTCTCTTTCTGCAGCTTGGCGATCAGGGCGGAGAAGTCCTTGTCACCGGCGGTGATCCCTTCAAAGGCCACCACTTTCACGCCAGCCTTGTCGAGCGCCGCTTTGACGCTGGAAGCGATCCCTTCACCGTACTGCTTCTTGTCGTGGATAACGGCCACGCGCTGGGGTTTGACCTGCTCGATAATGTATTTGGCGGCAGTCGGGCCCTGATCGCTATCCAGGCCGATGGTGCGCAGGGTCAGCTGGTAACCGCGCTCGGTGATCTTGGGGTTGGTGGAGGCGGGGGTGACCATCAGGATCCCCTCGTCTTCATAGATGTCGGAGGCGGGCAGGGTGTTGTCGGAGCAGAGGTGACCGACCACGAACTTGACGCCGTCGTTCACCACCTTGTTGGCAACGGCCACCGCCTGCTTGGGATCGCAGGCATCGTCATAGACGACCGCTTCGATCTGCTTGCCATTGATGCCGCCAGCCTTGTTGATCTGCTCGACCGCCATCTTGCCGCCGGTGAACTGCATGTCCCCGTACTGGGCGACCGGGCCGGTGACCGGGCCTGCGATACCGATCTTGATGGTGTCTGCCGCGTGAGCGATGGAGATCGATCCAAACAGAGCCAAAGAAACCGCTGCGCCAACTGTGATTTTGCTCAACTTATGCATTGATTCGTCCCTTAATCAGTGGATTGTTTCATTTCCGTGTGCCATTCCGGATCTACATCCCGTGCATCCGGCTATAGGTATGGTTCTATCATTCCTCACGGGGCAATAACAAGCTGTTAAAGATACTAACCAGAGGGGGTTGGATGGGTGGATTTTGAAATAAATGACCTGTTATTTTCGGCCAATCAGAGCTTAATTTTGATTTGTTGACTTAACATCTTGGTAACGAGAGGCGATTCTGACAAACGCCAGAGGATTAATCTGGCGATATTTTACACTGACAGCGCTCCCATTTTGACCACAATCCATTTGCGCAAACAGAAATGAGCGCCTAAATTAGCCGGCATTGACAATTCCGTGGCAGAGCTCGTTAAAACCAAGCCTTTATTCGGGAAATCTGCTAATGTTCCGCCTTTGACAGTCAGGAGACAGAGATGGCCACTATCAAGGATGTCGCCTCGCGCGCAGGCGTATCCATCTCCACCGTCTCACATGTGCTCAACCACACTCGGCGGGTCAGCGAAGACGCGACCCAGAAAGTGATTGAGGCGGTGGCAGAACTCAACTACGCGCCCAACTCGGTAGCGCGCAGTCTTAAAATAAATTCGACCAAGACCATTGGTATGCTGGTGACCACCAGCGTAAACCCCTTCTTCGCAGAAGTGGTGCAAGGGGTTGAAGCGTACTGCTTCGAACAGGGCTACAGCCTGATCCTCTGCAACACCGAAAACCAGCCGCCTCGCCAACAGCATTACCTGAGAATGCTGATGGAAAAACGGGTGGATGGCCTGCTGGTATTGGGTACCGATATCGACACCCCGTTGCGTGACATGCTGCGCATCCACAAGAACGTGCCGCAGGTGGTACTGGATTGGGGAACGGAGTGCGATTTCGCCAACGTCATCAACGACAACGCCCGCATCGGCGCCCGCATGGCCGTACGCCATCTGCTGGAGCTGGGGCACCGCGACATCGTCTGCATCACTGGCCAGCTCTCCAAGCCGACCACCCAGCAGCGACTGGACGGGGTACGTGATGCGCTGGGCGAGCATGGTCTGACCCTCAAAGATGAACAGGTCTTTGAAGGGGATTACGAGAGCCAGAGCGGCTTCGATGCCATGCAGCGCATCCTGGCCCTGCAGCCTCGTCCGACCGCGGTCTTTGCCTTTGACGATCCCATGGCGATCGGCGCGATTTGCGCTGCTTGGGAAGCGGGAGTCAAGGTGCCGGACGATATCTCCATCATCGGCTACGACGATGTGGAGATGGCGCGCTTCTCCAGCCCGCCGCTGACCACCATCCGCCACCCGAAGGCCGAACTGGGCCAGCTGGCGGTGAAGCATCTGGTCAGTCGGATCCGCAACAAGGAGCTGGAAGTGGAATCGATGACGGTACAGCCCGAGCTGATCGTCCGTCGCTCGGTCAAACCGCTGCGTTAATCCGCACCCGTTGCCAACACGAAAAACCCCCTCTGTCACGAGGGGGTTTTTGTTTATGGGCGGGTTACTTTCAACCAGTGGCTCGCAGCGCCGATCTCGGCTTTGCTGGTGAATATCCCCCCGTTTGACCCACCTCGCATTTTGCCTGTTAATCGTTTGATCAATATCAACAAAGGGTTAAGTTCTGATGGACTCCCGACTTAACCGTTCCATCCTGTAGGTTGGGTATGACTGTCAAGGATGGTGTCTTATGTTCCCCCCTCGCAAGCTGGGTCACCAGATCACGCTGCTGGCAATCGGCGGCATCGTATTGCTCGCCGTGGTGCTGCTTACCTTTAATCTGTTTGAAAATCGCCAGCGGGCGCTCGCGGCCGAGCAGGCTGCACTGCGGAGCCAGCTCCAGAATGTGGAAGCGGTGATCAAAAACACCAGCCATGAAACCGTGCTGGCGGCGACTCTGATCGCCCAGCGGCCGGATGCAGCAAAGGCGGTGGCCGACAAGGATTGGCAGACCCTCGCCAATCTGTTTGATCCGCTCTGGCCCGCTATCAAGGCGCAGGGGATCCAGCAGTTTCACTTTCACATTCCCCCGGCTACTTCCCTTTATCGGGTACACAAGCCCGCAAATCATGGCGACGACCTCTCTACTACACGGTTGGCAGTGGTCGAGGTGAACCGCAATCATCAACCGGTCGGCGGGTTGGAGACCGGTCAGGGGGGCACCGGGATCCGCGGCGTAGTGCCGGTCACTTTCAATGGTCAGTCGGTCGGCTCGGTGGAGTTTGGCCGCGCCCTCGACACCTCGCTGTTTGCCGATCTGCTGGGCAAGGACAGTCGCTTTGCCATCTATCTGTTTGAACAGGGTAAGCCCGTTATGCTGACTGGTACCTCCATGCTTGGTGAGTCGGTGGACTGGTATCAGGAGGTATTGGCGGGAGAGAGCCGCTTCACCACCATCAAGCAGCAGGGGAGCGATTTTCTGGTGATGGCGGCACCGTTGCGCGACTTCTCCGGCAAGGCGGTCGGGGTGATCGAGTTGGCGCGTGATCACAGTGAGGTGGCAGCCGCGCTGGTACGCCAGAGCTGGCAGATGGTAATGATCGCGCTACTTGGCACCGCTCTGATTGCGGTGGCGCTGGTGCTGCTGCTGGCGCGTCTTAGCCGTCCGCTGCTCGACAGCGTCAAGGCGCTGGAGGCGCTGGCCAATGGCTCCGGCGATCTCGGCAGCAAGCTGCCGGTGGCAGGGCCGGAGGAGATCCGCCGCCTCGGGTCGGCGTTCAATGCCTTTGTTGCCAAGATCCGCGACACCATCAGCCAGCTCACCGCCACTCTGGGCGAACTGGCTGGCGAGAGCGAGCGGCTGTCGCGCAGTGCGGCGGGCAACCTTGGCAGCATGACGCGCCAGCAGGAGCAGACTACCCAGCTCGCCACCGCCATGACCGAGATGACCAGCACGGTACACGAGGTGGCCAACAACACGGCGCAGGCGGCCGAAGCGGCCAACGAAGCGGACAATCAGGCGGTCACCGGCGATGAGGTGGTGCAGCAGAGCGTCAACATGATCGAACAGCTGGCGGAGGAGATCGCCAGCGCGGGCAACACGGTGAAAGAGGTTGCCAAGGCCAGCGAGCAGATTGGCTCGGTGCTGGCGGTGATCCAGTCCATCGCCGAGCAGACCAACCTGCTGGCTCTCAACGCCGCCATCGAGGCGGCCCGGGCCGGTGAACAGGGGCGCGGTTTTGCGGTGGTGGCCGACGAGGTGCGCTCGCTGGCAGGGCGCACCCAGCACTCCACCGCCGAGATCCGCGGTACCATCGAGCAGTTGCAACGGGCGGTGGGCACCACGGTGAGCATGATCGAACACAGCGTCTCGCGAGCGGGGGAGTCGGTGGAGCGGGCCAATCAGGCGGGAGAAGCTCTCGGCCGGATCAAGGGGGCGGTCAACAGCATTCGCGACATGAATACCCAGATCGCCGCCGCCTCGGAGGAGCAGTCCTCGGTGAGCGACGAGATCACCCGCAATATCGTCAGCGTCCACGAGATCTCCCAGGCCACCACGCTGGTGGCGCGGGATACCGCCCATATCGCCAGCCATGTGGCGACCCTGGTGGACAAGCTGGGGGATCTGGCCGGGCAGTTCCAGGATGGTTCCAACGTGCGGATGGTGCTGAGTCGCGCCCGCGCCGCTCACATGGGCTGGAAGACCCGGGTGCGGGCGTATCTGGATGGGCAGGAGGGGCTGTCGCGCAGCGAGGCGGTCAGTGACAAGGAGTGCCGCCTTGGCCACTGGTACTTCAGCGAAGGGCAGGCATGCTGTGGCGATCAACCCGCCTTCAGGGCGATCGCCGCCCCGCACGCCAGACTGCATCAGGTGATCCAGCAGATTATCGAGCTGAAAAATCAGCACAAGCATGAAGAGGCGGAGGCTCTCTACCGCGAGATCGAGCAGAACTCAGAGCAGGTAGTGGGCTGCATCGATCAGCTGCTGCGGGAGATGACCAAACTGGAGCGTTAATGACGAGCGGGCCGGATAGCAAAAGGGCTGACAGCGATGTCAGCCCTTTTGCATGGTGCGGGTCTGGGGCGAGGTTACTGCTCCGGACGCAGATCCTGATAACGGGCGGCGGTGATGAACTGGCCGAAGGTTTCACACCAGACGATCACGCTGCTGTAGCGGGCCGGATCGATCGTGGCGGGCAGCGGCACGATAAAATTGTCGAAGGTCTTCACCGGCCCGACTCGCACCATCTGATCCTTGAGGTGGGCAAAATCGGCTTCGGTCTCGACAAACTCGGGGGAGAGGTAGAGCTGGTAGTCCGGCCCAGGGGCCAGCTTGCCCATCAGACTGACGGCATCCGGCCCTATGCTCACCTTGCCTTCCCCCCAGTGCAGCCGATCGCTGTCTTTCAGATCCCGGCGAAAGGTGCCGTGGAATCTCGCTTGCTGCTGGCTGGCCGCGACCTGCTCGGTATCAGGTGCGGGTGGCGCGATCAGGATCGGCAAGGTGTAGACACCGGCGGCAAAGCCTGCCGCCGCGACCAGCAGATGGGTGCCCAGCAGCAGGGCCATGGTTTTGCGTTTCATGATATCTCGGTCGTTGATGAATTGATGGCAAAACCATACCAGTCCGGGGGCCCGCTGCCCAGTTTGCTCAGGCCATAGATGTAGTTATCCATCTATGGTGACGTGGGGTGTGATCACGCCAATGGCTCAAGGCCGGATAGTGCCGTCCTGGCCTTTGTTGATCTCGCTGGCGGCGTGTACCAGCTGTTCCAGCTGGTGGTGGATCTGGGTGCGATCCAGTTGCTGCAAGGGCTGGCGACTCCACAGTACCGGTGTCAGGCTCTCGGTATCGAAACCCAGTACCGGTTTGCACGGGTCCTGACTGAACAGGTTTTGGGCAGCGGCCTGGGCGCTGGTGGCCGCGTCGAGGCGGGTAAACATCAGCAGATAGTCTGCCGGGTGTTCGGTCAGGTGACAGGTCAGTTCGCCGATCTGCAGGCTGGTGACGCTCTCCTCCTGTTGCGGCGCAGGCAGGGAGAGGGAGAGAAACAGCTGGTGGATGGCGGCGTGATAAAGAGAGTTCATTGATGGCTCCAGATTGATGATGGTGCCATTAGAGCAGGTCACCGCCAGCTGCACTGTTAATGGTGGCTCTCTTTTTTTAGCTTTTCGGTCAGCGAGATAGCACGCCGCGCTCAGTACAAAAATCGCGACCAATCCCGATAGTCCCTGTTGATGGCCTCTCCTAGACTGGCGGCGAAACATCACAAGAAGACAATCATCATGCAGATTCAAGCAAACACCGTCGGCACACAGGCCGTCGCTCACCACAGTGATGCAACCACAGGGGTTGGCCGGATGGGTCAGCTGGAGGCACGTCAGGTTGCCACCGGACAAGATGCGATCTTGCTGGGCAACCGCAGCGAACCGCAGAAAGGGCAGGGGCTGCTCTCGCGATTGGGGGCCCAACTGGCCCGTCCGTTCGTGGCCATCAAAGAGTGGATCGGCAACCTGCTGGGGAGCGGCAAGAGTGCCGCTGCGCCGAAGGCGCAAACCGCCACGTCCCCCGAGGATCTTCAGCGTCTGATGAAGCAGGCTGCATTTGGTAGCTCGCTGGGTGGCTTTGCCAAGGCGGACGTGTTGAACAACATCGCCGCCGAACAACTGGGCAAGGAGCACGCCACTCTGGCGACCGGCAACGGCCCACTGCGCTCGCTCTGCACCGCGTTGCAGGCCGTTGTCATCGGCTCCGAGCAGCCGCAACTCCGGGAGCTGGCTGCCGGGCTGCTGGCTCGCCCCATCGCCGGTATCCCGCTCCAGCAGTGGGGCACTGTTGGGGGCAAGGTGACCGACTTGCTCGCCAGCGCCACCCCCGAACTGCTGCAGGATGCGATGAGCCAGCTGCACACCGCGATGGGTGAAGTGGCCGACCTGCAGCGGGCCGTCAAGGCTGAAATCGCTGGTGAACCGGCGCAAAGCGCGGCCACAACAGCGGATGCGGTGCCCGTCCAACGCGGTGAGAGCAAAGGGGCTGATCGCGAACAGGTCGCCATGGCGCGGCAGACCCCGGCCACCGGCTACAAGCTGGTGCTGGATCTTATCAGCTATCAGGCCAGCTACCTGCTGCGGGATCAAACCTCGACCGAGGTGACCCTGAGCAGCAGCGATCTTAACGCCCTGCATCAACACATTGCCGATGGCTCCATCAACAGTTCCCACATGGCCAAGTTGCAGACCCGCGGCGATCTGCAAACCCTGCGTACTCTGGCGCTCTCGCTGGCCAGCGGCAGCGACGCCAAGGGATCTTCCCTTGGTCATGCCCTCGACAGTCTCGCCTCGGCGCGTCCCAACCAGCGGTTGGTGCTGGGCGGCCTGATGCAGTTTGCCGGTCAGACCGATCAGGCGTGGGTGAACCATACAGCTGGCAAGCCGGAGGATCGGCTCGATGCCGGGGCGCGACTGCGCTTTGACACCGGCCATATGCAGGCGGAGCTGGGGCGTCTCGGCGACAGCGAGGCACGGCAGGTGCTGCAACAGCTGGAAGGGGTTTTTGGTGATCGGGCCAGGGCTATCTGCGACTTCGCGGTGGCTCAGGTCTCCGGCTTTGCCGATAGCGAAAGCAGCCCTGAGGCTGTGCTGGTCTCCCGCCTGACCCGCATGGGCAATCTGGTGGGCAGCCTGACCGATGCGCTCAAGGAGCGGCTGCAACTGCCCGAGTCCGCCCGTGGCGAGCCGACCATGATCGACTCCGCCAGCCAGCTGACACCGCTCGAGCTGGCTGCGCTGGCCCATATCGGCGTCGATGAGAGCTATCTGTAAACCGTCAGCATACACCCCCCTCGGGGTAAGGTGATATGACATAAAAACGGACACCCTTGGGTGTCCGTTTTCTTATTCGGGCGGGAGTGGGCTGAGGGTCAGTGCATGCCGATTTGCTTACAGGCTGGCGAAATCTACTGCGGGCAGGTTTTCAAAGCCGGGGCGGGCAAACAGATAGCCCTGCATCAGGCTGACACCCATCTCCCGCAGGCAGGCCATCTCTTCGCGGGTCTCGATCCCCTCTGCCAGCGGGGTGATCTGCAGCTCGGCAAACAGGGCCAGACAGTGGCGCACTATGGCTTGTCGGGTCGGGTCCTGGTCGATGCCGCGCAGCAGGTGCATATCGAGTTTGACGATATTGGGATGAAAATCGGCCAGCAGGTTGAGACCCGAGTAACCGGCGCCAAAGTCATCGATCGCCGTTTTGAAGCCGAGCGCCTGATAGTGATCGACGATACCGCGAAGATGCTGGCTATCCTGCACCTGCTCCACCTCGGTCAGCTCGAACATGATCTGCTCGATGGGGAAGTGGTGCTCGCGGGCCGCCTGCAGGGTGGTGCGGATGCAGCGCTCCGGACGGTAGACCGCATTGGGCAGAAAATTGATGCTCAGCATCCCCTTCATCCCGAGCCGTGCCGCCAGCGCGATGGCCTTGATCCGGCACAGCTGGTCGAAGCGGTAGCGATTGCCGTCGTTGACCCGGGCAATCACGCTCTGCGCGGGTTCGTTGTTGAGCCCTCGCACCAGCGCCTCGTAGCCGAAGATGGTGCGCTTGCTGCAATCGACGATGGGCTGAAAGGCCATGGTGAAGTCGAAGTCGAGATCTGCTTTCTCCTGACACAACTGACAGATGGCGGGGGACGGGGCGGCAGGTATATCCATGACTTTCCTCTTGGGCGTGGCGGCGCTGGGCACTGTCTCAAATGATAACAGCTCATCACCCCCCCTGTAGGTTCGATTAGCGCAGCGTAATCGGACGAACGAGAGGTTTTGATTGTGGTTGTTGCCGTGTAACCGTGTCGGCCAACCGGAGGGTGGAATTAGGCTGGCCGTTATGGCGGGAGAACCGATTTACGCGAACGTCCGATTACGCCTGACGGCTAATCGAACCTACGGGTTAAAGTAGAGTTAAGAAGACACCGGTTTCGACCGGTGTCAGATGATAACTGAAAATGTACACCTGAATTCTGAGTTAAAGAGTGATTTTTCCTTTCTTTTTTATAATATTCTCTTTTTTCTTCGCATTTTTATTGTTAATCCACAGTGTAGAGACATTTTCTTCTTTTTTGATGTTTTTAATGCTGTTTGATATGGCCCCCTCTAATTCTGTACGATTTATCTCTTTTCCATCAGGAGCCGTTTGTTTTATTTCTATGGGCATGTTTTTTCCCTCCTTATAGCTCTGAACAATACCTTCAACCTCTATATATAAAGTATCGTACATAACTTGCGTAACTTCAATTATGTGTACCTGCTGTTTTCCATCACTACTGAAGTGGGATACATCTGGGCCAGATAAACTATCTAATGATATTGCATGTGAAACACATGTATAAACATTATAACAGTTAGGATAATAATCTGCCGCGTATCCTCCTCCCGAGCCAGCATAACGGACTTGGTTTTTACTCCCTATATTGAATTCAGATGTAATATTCCAATCGATTATTCTTATTTGAATATACTCTAACCTATTTTCACCTCTGTCTGAAAGCCAATTAGATACTGTCATGTATACAGTGCTATCAATAAGATTTAGCATTAATGCTTGGTGAAGAACTATCTGACGGTATGTACCACTATAAAAAACTATGAATGGGTCTGGTGTATAACCCTCGATAGCATATCCGGATAAATAAAGATACTTGTGTATATTTGATTCAGCCTTTGAACCATCCGTATATGTCCACAGCGAATCACATGCAGCTTCCGAGTCTGAAACAATAACTGTTGTCATTTTATTTGAAACCGTTAATAATATTTTTAATATAAGCTAAAAAGTAGTTGTTATTAGATTATACATTTGAGCTTTTGGGGTGAAAAGCATTTATTTAATAATGGATTTCGAGGTGTTGTAATGGATATTACTCTGTTAGTTTACCACTCTAAGTTAACTGACAAACAAAAACGGCGCCTTAACGGCGCCGTTTTTAATATCACTCAACCGAACCAAGATCACTGCAGCAGGGAGATATCCGCGACTTGCAGGAACAGGTTGCGCAGGTTGTTCAGCAGCGCCAGACGGTTGGCCTTGAGGGCTTCGTCGTCGGCCATCACCATTACCTCGTTGAAGAAGGTATCGACCGGCTCGCGCAGGGCGGCCAGACGGGTGAGGGCAGCCTGATAGTCACCGGCAGCGAACAGCGGGGCCAGTTCGGCTTGCAGTTCGGCAACCTGGGTGGCCAGCGCCTTCTCGGCGGCATCTTGCAGCAGTTCCGGTTTGACGGCAGTCGGCAATTCGCCTTCAACCTTGGCCAGAATGTTGCTCACGCGCTTGTTGGCGGCAGCCAGTGCCAGTGCGGCATCCAGGGTGCGGAAGTGGCTGACGGCCTTGACGCGACGATCGAAGTCGAGCGGACGGGTCGGGCGGCGGGCCAGTACGGCCAGCACCACGTCGGCACCGATGCCTTCGTCCTGATAGGCGGCGCGGAAGCGGCCCAGCATAAAGTCGACCACGTCGGTGACGACGGTTTTGTTGGTCAGCTTGTCGCCGTAGACGCGTACCGCTTCTTCAACCAGTTCAACCAGATCCAGATCCAGCTGCTTCTCGGTCATGATGCGCAGGGCACCGATGGCGGCGCGACGCAGGGCGAACGGGTCCTTGTCACCCTTCGGCAGCATGCCGATGCCGAAGATACCGGCCAGGGTGTCGAACTTGTCGGCCAGCGCGACGGCGCAGGCAACCAGACCGGACGGCAGGGCATCACCGGCAAAGCGCGGCATGTACTGCTCGTTGAGGGCCACGGCCACTGCTTCGTCTTCGCCATCGTGACGGGCGTAGTGCATCCCCATGACACCCTGGGTGTCGGTGAACTCGCCGACCATGTTGGTCATCAGATCACACTTGGAGAGCAGACCGGCACGCCTGGCCTGAGTGACATCGGCGCCGATACGCTCGGCGATAAAGCCGGCGACGGTCTCGATGCGCTCGACCTTGGCCTTGACGGTGCCCAGCTGTTGCTGGAACAGCACGGTTTCAAGGCGCGGCAGGCGGGAGGCCAGAGTCTGCTTGAGGTCGGTCTTGAAGAAGAACTCGGCGTCAGAGAGACGGGGGCGAACCACCTTCTCGTTGCCGCTGATGATCTGGCTCGGGTCTTTGGACTCGATGTTGGTGACGAAGATGAACTTCGGCAGCAGCTTGCCGTTCTTGTCGTAGACCGGGAAGTACTTCTGGTCACCCTTCATGGTGTGAACCAGCGCTTCAGCCGGCACGGCCAGGAACTTCTCTTCGAAGTTGGCGGTCAGCACCACCGGCCACTCGACCAGTGCGGTCACTTCTTCCAGCAGGGCGTCGTCCAGATCAGCAACGCCACCGAAGGCGGCAGCGGCCGCTTCGACGTCAGCCTTGATCTTGGCCTTGCGCGCCATGAAGTCGGCAATCACCATGCCGCGCTCCTGCAGGATCTGCGGGTACTGGCTGGCGTTGTCGATGGTGAACTCGCTCTCGCCCATAAAGCGGTGGCCGCGGATGGTGCGGGCAGAGTCGATACCCAGAATGTGGGCGGGAACCAGCTCGCCATCCAGCAGCAGGGTCACGGTGAAGACCGGACGCACGAACTGGATGGTCTTGTCGCCCCAGCGCATCATTTTCGGGATCGGCAGTTTGGCCAGTGCGGAGGCAACCAGCTCGCCCAGCAATTCTTTGGCCGGACGGCCTTCGACCTTGGCGGTGTGAACCAGCCACTCGCCCTTGTCGGTGACCAGACGCTCGGCCTGTTCAACGGTGATGCCGTTGCCACGGGCCCAGCCTTCAGCAGCCTTGGTCGGCTTGCCTTCGGCATCGAACGCCTGTGCCACGGCCGGGCCGCGCTTCTCGACGCTCTTGCTCGGCTGTTCGCCGGCCAGCTCGCTTACCTTCAGCGCCAGACGGCGCGGTGAAGCAAACCACTCGACGTCGCCGAAGGCCAGATCGGCCTTGGTCAGTTCGGCTTTGAAGTTGTCGGCAAAGGCTTCGGCCAGGGAGCGCAGGGCTTTGGGCGGCAGCTCAGCAGTACCGATCTCTACCAGAAATGTATGTTGTGCCATGTCCGTTCCTTAACCTTGCTTGTTCTCACTGCGCTGACACATCGGGAAACCCAGCGCTTCGCGGGAGGCGTAGTATGCCTCTGCCACGGCCTTGGTCAGGGTGCGAATGCGCAGGATGTAGCGCTGACGCTCGGTGACCGAGATGGCCTTGCGGGCATCCAGCAGGTTGAAGGAGTGAGCAGCTTTGAGGATGCGCTCGTAGGCAGGCAGCGGCAGCGGTTTTTCCAGTGCCAGCAGGTTCTGGGCTTCCTTCTCGTACTGCTCGAAGCAGTGGAACAGGAACTCCACATCGGCGTGTTCGAAGTTGTAGGTGGATTGCTCCACTTCGTTCTGGTGGAACACGTCGCCGTAGGTGGTCTTGCCCAGCGGGCCGTCAGACCAGACCAGATCGTAGACACTGTCCACGCCCTGAATGTACATGGCCAGACGCTCGAGACCGTAGGTGATCTCGCCGGTGACCGGCTTGCATTCGAGGCCGCCAACTTGCTGGAAGTAGGTGAACTGGGTCACTTCCATGCCGTTCAGCCACACTTCCCAACCCAGACCCCAGGCACCCAGGGTCGGGTTTTCCCAGTTGTCTTCCACGAAGCGGATGTCGTGGATTTCAGGATCCATGCCCAGCTCTTTCAGGGAGCCCAGATAGAGTTCCTGAATGTTGTCGGGGGAAGGCTTGATGATCACCTGGAACTGGTAGTAGTGCTGCAGGCGGTTCGGGTTTTCACCGTAGCGGCCGTCAGTGGGACGGCGGGACGGTTGCACGTAGGCGCAGGCGATGGGCTCCGGGCCCAGGGCACGCAGACAGGTCATGGGGTGGGAAGTACCGGCACCCACTTCCATATCCAGCGGCTGAATGATGGTACAGCCCTGGCGGGACCAATAGTCCTGCAGCTGCAGGATCAGGCCCTGAAAGGTTTTGACATCGAATTTTTGCATAATTTTTTTCGCGCGAAATGAAAATCAGAGCAAGATTTGCTGAATGTGAACCGAGGGAGTATACCGTCTGGCATGGTCGGATAATAGGCGAAATTGCAGCGGATTCGCGGGATGGTGCTGCGCCCTGGCTGGTCGGGCGGGATGTCCGGTATATGATGTGAGCAGTGCCGCCTGCAGAGTGGGCAGGGTCGGGCAAACCGCTGAAATAACGAGGGAGAGGAAATGGAACTGCGCTGCGCCTGGGTGACCAAAGACCCGGAATACATTGAATACCATGACAAACAGTGGGGCAGGCCGGTCTATGACGCCCGCGAGCTGTTTGCCAAGCTCTGCCTCGACGGTCAGCAGGCGGGGCTGTCGTGGATCACCATCCTCAAGCGCACCGAAAGCTATTACCGCGCCTATGCCGACTTTGATCCGGTGCAGATTGCCCGCTTCGACGAGCAGGATGTAGAGCGGCTGATGCAGGACACCGGCATTATCCGCAACCGGCTCAAGGTGCAGTCGATCATCAGAAATACCCGCGCTTATCTGGCGTTGCAGGAGCAGGGGATCGACTTCGCCGCCTACCTGTGGGGCTTTGTTGGCGGCACCCCCATCGTCAACCAGCGGCAGGGAAACGGCGACATTCCGGCGACCTCGCCGGAGTCGGATGCCATGTCGAAAGCGCTCAAGAAGCTCGGCTTCAACTTCGTCGGCAGCACCATCTGTTACGCCTTTATGCAGGCGGTGGGAATGGTGAACGATCATCTGGTCAGCTGTCCTTGCCACGCCGAGTGTCAGTTACCGCGCTGATAGTCCACGGATTGCCCAAAAAAACACCACTCTCGCCATCTGTTCAGGCTTGCGTCAGACAATGGCGTGCCAGCGCGTTACAATCCGGCCCCCGGCATGGTGCCGGATTGTTTTCACAGAGGTTTTTTCATGCGAGCCAAGATCCTGGTGCCTGCTCTGGCACTGACCGTTGCCCTGAGCGGCTGTACCACCAATCCCTACACAGGTGAATCCCAGACCTCCAAAGGTGCATGGGGCGCGCTGGCTGGCGCCGCTGCCGGTGCGGCCGTAGGTGCGCTCTCCTCCAGCAAGGGTGACCGCAAGAAGGGCATCCTGACCGGCGTTGCTGCTGGCGCGGCGCTGGGTGGCGGTATCGGCTACTACATGGACGTGCAGGAAGCCAAGCTGCGCGAGAAGCTGCAGGGCACCGGCGTCAGCGTGACCCGCAATGGCAATGAGCTGATCCTCAACATGCCGAACAACGTCACCTTCGACAGCTCCAGCTCCCAGCTGAAAGCGGCCGGAGCCAACACCCTCTCCGGCGTGGCCATGGTCGTTGCCGAGTTCGACAAGACCCGCCTGAACGTGGTCGGTCACACCGACAGTACCGGTTCCCGCGACCTGAACATGAAGCTATCCCGCGATCGTGCCGATGCCGTTGCCGCCCAGCTGATTGGTCAGGGCGTAGCTGGCAGCCGCATCTCCACCACCGGCGTGGGCCCGGATCAGCCGGTTGCTACCAACAGCACCGCCGCTGGCAAAGCCCAGAACCGCCGCGTGACCATTACCCTGACCCCGACCGCCTAAGTCGCTCAGGTTTCGGTAACGAAAAGGCCCCGCCAGTGATGGCGGGGCCTTTTGCTATCTCAAGCTCAAGCCGGGAAGGCTTAGACAGCTGCAGTCAGCTGCACTTCCACCTTGTAGCCTTCGTGGGCCAGACGGGCCTGTACGCAAGCTCTAACCGGTGCGGTGCCAGCCGGGATCCAGGCATCCCACTGCTCGTTGAAGGCCGCGATGTCCTGAATGTCTTTGAGATAGATATTGGCCATCAGGATCTTGTCGACGCCGGAGCCGTTGGCTTCCAGCAGGCGCTGCAGGCTTGCCAGCACTTCGCGGGTCTGCTGGTGGATGTCGGCCTCTTCGCTGACGGGCACTTCCACCACGTAGAGGGTGCCATTGTGGATGACCACGTCAGACCAACGCTGGGTGGTGCCGATTCGGGTAATGGTTGTCATGGAGTGCTCCGGTACGGGGGCTTATTGACCCTTGCGGATCAGATAACGGTAGGGGGCCTGCTCTGTCTCGCTGGCGACCAGGGTGTGATCCATAAAGCGGCAGAAACTGGGGATGTCGCGGGTGGTTGAAGGATCGTCGGCACTGACCAGCAGGGTCTCGCCATCCGCCATCAGCCGCACTTTCTTGCGAACCATCATAACGGGTTCCGGGCAACGAAGCCCGATTGCGTCCAACTCGTGGGTTGCGCCGCAGAATAAATCACTCATCTATTATCAACCTTCAACCTATTCGGCTGCCAATGATACTCAGGGCTAAAAAATAATCAAACAAACGCCCCATCGACCAGCATATGTAACCGAAATGTTATTCGGCCCTATCCAGCTTGCGCCGGACGAGTAATATAAAAATTGAACCATATTCAACAAGGAGGTGAATATGCAGGTCTCCTACGGCAGATTACAAGCCTATGCAGGCATGGGGTTCTTGTCCTTCGCCATGATAGTGATGGGCAGCCCGATCGGGAATACCGGTACCTGGTTCGGCTCCATGGTGATGGTCGGGTTGGGGCTCTGGATCGAGCTCAGCGATTACTATGACGAGGATGAGGACGAGAACGATCAATCCTGAATCGGATGACGATTCAACAACAAAGGCGGAGCAATTCCGCCTTTGTCATTTCTGCCGTTTGGCAATGTGCCCGGATCAGCGGGTCGAGCGCATCGCCCGTTCCAGATGCAGCGCCGTCTGCTCCGGGTTGGCCTTGGGGTCGTTGAAGAAGTTGCTCAGCACATCGAGGATCGCCTGTCGCATATTGGTCGGCGTTGCCATCCCCTCCGCCATGCTGGGCAGCAGGTTGTCCTGCTTTTCCGCCAGCAGGAAATCCTGATAGGAGCGGACTGCGCAGCGGTCGAACTTGCTCATGTCGGGATTGGTCAGCGCCGGGATCGACCCCTTCACCCGATTGAACTCCTCCTGGAATTGCGGCGTCATCAGCAGCTGAGCCAGATCCCCCTGCGCCTGCAGCTGGGCCGGATCCCGCTGTTTGAACATGGCGATGGAGTCGAGGTTGTAGCTGAACAGTCCGGCGCTGCCCGGGCTCGGCAGACAGGCGATATCCTCGCCCGGCCGGTAGTTGCCCGCGCTCAGCTCCCCTTTCACCCAGTCCCCCATCACCTGCATGGCGGCGCCACCGCTCTCCAGCAGATTGGTGGCCTGATGCCACTTCAGCCCGGCGTATTTTTGCGGCACATAGGCGCGCAACTGCTGGAAACGGGTCAACACCCGCACCATGTCGGGGCCGGTCAGGGTGGCGCTGTCCTGCTCGAGGAACGCCTTGCGATAGAATTCTTTACCCCCCTCACCGAGCGCCACCGTTTCAAACAACACCGCCAGCTGCCAGGGCTCGTTGCCGATGGCGAGCGGGGTGATGCCCCGTTTTTTAAGCTGGTCGGCGACGGTGACAAACTGGGCCCAGTCGGTGGGTGGAGTCAGCTTGTTGCGCTCGAAGATCTTGCGGTTTAGCCACAGCCAGTTGACCCGGTGGATGCCGGTGGGCACCGCCATCAAGGCGCCATTCTGGCTGAGGGTGGCACGCACCATGGGCGGCATCTGA
This sequence comes from Aeromonas sp. R5-4, assembly GCF_040908215.1. Classification (NCBI taxonomy): domain Bacteria; kingdom Pseudomonadati; phylum Pseudomonadota; class Gammaproteobacteria; order Aeromonadales; family Aeromonadaceae; genus Aeromonas; species Aeromonas sp. R5-4. The sequence goes on from NZ_JBFODG010000023.1 coordinate 56,754, forward strand.
CTGTACCAGCCGAGGTGTTCGGCCATCGGGCTGAGATCGCGCAAAAAGCCGAGTCCGGCCCACTCCTTGAGCTCGTAACCCTTGAGGTGGGCAGCTTCGGGCGGGTTGGCCGCCAGTGCCCGACTCTTCAATACCGTCATGGCGCTCTTGCCGCCGCCGCCCTGTACCGCGAAGTCGTTCCACTGGTTGCCCTGTTTGGTCCACTCGGATTTGAGCACTTCGACCGCTTTCGCTTCGCCGCCGGACGTCCACCAGTGCAGCACTTCCACCTGGGAGGCGGCAACGGGAGCAGAGAGCAGGGCGATGACAGAAAAAGACAACCACTTCATAAGGTTACTGCCTTGGTAGGGAGAGCGTGGCCTGCAGGCCACCTTGCGGACGATTTTCCAGCACCAGATCGCCGCCGTGGGCGTGGGCTATGTTGCGGGCGATGCCAAGGCCGAGGCCGGTGCCAGCCTGATCCGTGCTGAGCCGGTAATAGGGTTCGAAGATACGCTCGAACTGATCGTCCGGCAGGCCGGGGCCCTCATCCATGATGAAGAGGATCAGCATCTCCTCGTCATCCATGATGATGATGCGCACCTTCTGGCCGTACTTGATGCCGTTGTCCACCAGATTGCCGATGCAGCGCTTGAGCGCCAGCAGCTTGCCGCGATAGGGCCACTTGCAGTGCCCTTCGATGGTCAGCCGCTCGTCGTGCAGGTTCATCGACTCCGCCATCTGCTCCAGCAGGGCATTGATGTCGATCTCCTCGATATTCTCGTGAATGTCGGTCTCTTTGACCGTCTGCAGCGCCCCTTTCACCATCAGCTCCAGTTCGTCGAGATCCTTGTTGAACTTGGCGATCTGTACCTCGTCATCGAGCAGCTCGACCCGCAGTCGCAGTCGGGTGATGGGGGTCTTGAGGTCGTGTGAGATGGAGCTGAACAGCCGCTCTCTATCGTCGATATAGCGGCGAATGCGGTGCTGCATGATGTTGAAGGCGCGGGTCGCCGCCACGATTTCCGATGCTCCTTCCTCCTTGAGCGAAGGCTGGTCGATATCCTTGCCCAGATTGACCGCCGCCTTGGCGAGACGGCGCAGCGGGCGGGTTTGCCAGCGCACCAGCATAAAGGTGAAGAAGCAGAGGAACACCGTCATCAGGGCGATGAAACGCACCTGGTTGCTTGGCATCACGGTATCGTCGAGGGTCATGTAGGGGGCAGGCAGCAGTGCCGCCAGATAGAGCCACTCCCCCTTTTCAATCTCGATCTGGGTCACCAGTACCGGTGGATTGAGCGGCTCCAGCGACAGGGTGTAGCGGGCCCAGGAGGAGGGGAGATCCGCCAGCAAGGTGTCGTTGTTGAAGACGTGGAGGTCATCGGGTCGCGAGAAGTCCACCTTGATCGCCATGGCGTCGGAGAGCTTGCGGGTCAGCACTCCCTGCACCTCTTCCAGCACCTGCGTCTTGCGTTCGCTGTCGGGGATGGCGTTGATGTGGATCTCTTCCTCGTTGAGCGAGACGAAGAAGCGGCTGCCCCCCATGTTGCGCAACTGGTCCAGCGCGATATGGCGATACTGCAGTGGCAGGGATTTGAAGAAGTTGACGGTGGAAGCGGCAGACATGGCGAGGTTGCGGGTGGTGCTGAGCATCCCCTCCAGTTCCCGCTTCTGGATCTGCTGCATCCAGATACCGGTCAGAATGGTCTGGGAGAGCAGGATGGCCAGCAACAGCAGCAGGATCATCCGTGACAACAGGGAGCGGGGCACCAGTGCCCCCCAGGACCACTTGTTGCTCATGGCAGCTCGTGCACCTCGGCAATCAGCATGTAGCCACTGCCGCGAATGGTCTTGATGATGCGCGGGCTCTTGCCGTTGTCGCCCAGCTTCTGGCGCAGACGGCTGATCTGTACGTCGATGCCGCGCTCCATCGGCAGGCTTTCGCGGCCGCGGGTGGCATCCGAGATGGTGTCCCGATCCAGCACCACGCCGGGCTGTTGCAGGAACATGCCGAGCAGCATGGCGTCGCTGCCGGAGAGATCCAGCAGGCTGCCATCATCATGGGTCAGCTGGTGGCTCAGGGTGTCGAGGGTCCACTCGGCAAAACGCAGGCGGCGGCTCGGCTCTTTCTCTTTTTCCGGCTGGCGGAATTCGGCGCGGCGTAGCAGTGCCTTGATGCGGGCCTGCAGTTCACGGGGGCTGAACGGCTTGGCGATATAGTCGTCAGCACCCAGTTCCAGACCGATCACCCGATCCGCTTCGTCGGAGGCGGCGGTCAGCATGATGATGGGCACCTGGGAGTCACGACGGATCTGCTGGCAGAGGGTAAAACCGTCCTCGCCGGGCATCATGATGTCCAGAATAATCAGGTCCGGGCTGTGCTGGGCGAGTTGCTGACGCATCTCGTTGCCCTCCGCCGCCGTCAATACCTGAAAGCCCGCCCGGGTCAGGTACTCATTGAGCAGCTCGCGGATCTCTTGGTCGTCATCGACGATCAGCAGTTGTTTGCTCATTGACATATGTATGTGCATCCACCCATTTTTTTGTGCAGATTGAACCTGTCGGGGGAGTAAAAAGCAAGCAAGCCCCCTATCTAATGTGAGGTTTAAGGCAATAACAGCCTATTGATAAGATTAAAACGAAAAAAGGCCGACCCAAACGGGACGGCCAACAGACAGCTTCTGACCACTGACGAGCACCCCGTGTGGCGATCGTCACAGACTTGAAAAGGGGCCAGTCAGACTGGCCCCGAAAAGGGACAACTCTCAGTAGTGCATCCCGTCGATCCGGCTGGTTATCACACCCGTTCAAACACGGTGGCGATGCCCTGACCCAGACCGATACACATGGTGGCAACCCCCAGGGTGGCATCCTTCTCCTCCATCAGATTGATGAGGGTGGTGGAGATGCGGGCGCCGGAGCAGCCGAGGGGGTGACCCAGCGCAATGGCGCCGCCGTTGAGGTTTACCTTCTCGTCCACCAGATCCTGCAGACCCAGATCCTTCACGCAGGGCAGGGACTGGGCGGCAAACGCCTCGTTCAGCTCGAACAGGTCGATATCACCGACAGTCAGACCGGCACGTTTGAGCGCCTTCTGGGTCGCCGGCACCGGGCCGTAACCCATGATGGCGGCGTCACAGCCGGCGATGGCCATGGCACGTACCTTGGCGCGCGGCGTGAGGCCGAGGGCCTTGGCACGATCCGCGCTCATCACCAGCATGGCGGCGGCGCCATCGGACAGGGCCGAGGAGCTGCCGGCGGTGACGGTACCGTTGACCGGGTCGAACACCGGGCGCAGCTGGCTCAGGGTTTCGACCGTGGTCTCCGGGCGGATCACCTCGTCGTAGTCGTAGAAGAAGCGGGCGCCGCTGGCGTCATGGCCTTCCAGCCCGACGATCTCCTTGGCAAAACGCCCTTCCACGGTGGCGGCGTGAGCGCGGCGATGGGAGCGGGCGGCAAACTCGTCCTGCTGCTGACGGCTGATGCCGTGCAGCTTGCCGAGCATTTCGGCGGTCAACCCCATCATGCCGGAGGCTTTCGCCACCGACTTGGCCATGCCGGGGTGGAAGTCAACGCCGTGGCTCATCGGCACGTGGCCCATGTGCTCGACGCCGCCGATGATGAAGATATCCCCATCACCCACCTGAATGGCGCGGGAGGCGTCGTGCAGCGCCTGCATACTGGAGCCGCACAGACGGTTGACGGTGACCGCCCCCACCTGCTTCGGAATACCGGCCAGCAGCGCGGCGTTGCGGGCGATGTTGAAGCCCTGCTCCAGGGTCTGCTGCACGCAGCCCCAGTAGATATCCTCGATCTCGTTCGGGTCGAGGTTGGGGTTGCGCAGCAGGATGGATTTCATCAGGTGCGCGGACAGATCTTCTGCACGCACGTTGCGGAAGGCGCCGCCCTTGGACCGGCCCATCGGGGTCCGGATACAGTCGACAATGACTACGTCTTTCATGAATGGATCTCCTTTCCGCAATCAGTAGAAGGTTTTGCCCTGGGCAGCCATCTCGCGTAAGCGGTCGCTGACGCGGTAGAGCGGGCCCAAGTCGGCATACTGGTCGGCCATGGCCACGTAGCGATCCAGACCGATAGTGTCCAGATAGCGGAACACGCCGCCGCGGAAGGGAGGGAAGCCCAGACCGTAGACCAGTGCGATGTCGGCTTCGGCTGGCGTGGCAACAATGCCCTCTTCCAGACAGAGCACCACCTCGTTGATCATCGGGATCATCATGCGAGCAATGATGGCGTCCTTGTCGAAATCCTGTTTCGGCTTGGCGATGGGGGCCAGCAGCTCGTAAGCAGCTGCGTCGGCTACCTTCTTCGGCTTGCCCTTCTTGTCCTGCTCGTAGGCGTAGAAGCCCTTGCCGTTCTTCTGACCGAAGCGGTTCACTTCGTACATCACGTCGATGGCGGTGCGACCTTCCTTGCTCATGCGTGCCGGGAAGCCCTGCGCCATCACGTCACCGGCATGGTGACCGGTGTCGATACCGACTACATCCAGCAGGTAGGCGGGGCCCATGGGCCAGCCGAACTCCTTCTCCATTACCTTGTCGACGGCCGCGAAGTCGGCACCATCGGCGACCAGCTTGTTGAAGCCGAAGAAGTAGGGGAACAGCACCCGGTTGACGAAGAAGCCAGGGCAGTCGTTGACCACCACCGGGGACTTGCCCATGGCGGCGGCGTAGGCCACCACGCGGTTGATGGTTTCATCGGAGGTCTGCTCGCCGCGGATGATCTCCACCAGTGGCATGCGGTGCACCGGATTGAAGAAGTGCATGCCGCAGAAGTTCTGCGGGCGCTTCAGCCCCTTGGCCAGCAGGGAGATGGGGATGGTGGAGGTGTTGCTGGCGAGCACGGCGTCTTCGCCAATGATCCCTTCCACTTCGCCCAGTACGGCGGCTTTCACTTTCGGGTTCTCGACCACGGCTTCGACCACGACGTCCACGTGCTTGACGTTGTCATAGCTGAGGGTCGGAGTGATGGCGGAGAGCACCTGGCCCATCTTGATGCCATCGATGCGGCCCTTTTCGAGCTGGCCGTTGAGCAGCTTGGTGGCTTCGCCCATGCCAAGTGCCAGAGCCTTCTCGTTGATGTCCTTCATCACCGCCGGAATGCCCTTGCTGGCAGACTGGTAGGCGATGCCGCCACCCATGATGCCGGCACCCAGTACGGCGGCGTGGCCAGTGGCCTTGCTTGCCTGCTTGGCCGCCTTCTTGGCCAGCGCCTTGATGTGTTGATCGTTCAGGAAGATGCCGACCAGCGCCTTGGCAACATCGGTCTTGGCCAGCTTGATAAAGCCCTGTGCCTCAACGACCAGCGCTTCGTCACGGCCCATGCCAGCAGCGGCTTCGACGGTTTTCACCGCGGTCATCGGCGCCGGATAGTGTTTACCCGCCACGGCGGCAACCATGCCGGCGGCGGTGGTGAAGCTCATCATGGCTTCCAGTTTGGAGAGGCGCAGCGGCGCTTTCTTGGCGGCACGACGGCTCTGCCAGTCCAGTTTGCCCGCGATGGCGTCCTTGATCATCTGCAGTGCAGCACTCTGCAGCGCGTCAGGGGCGACCACGGCATCGATGGCTCCCACCTTGAGGGCGTCATCGGCACGGTAATCCTTGCCGGTGGTGATCCACTCGAGCGCGTTGTCGGCACCGATCACTCGTGGCAGACGGACGGTGCCGCCAAAGCCCGGCATGATGCCGAGTTTGGTCTCGGGCAGACCGATTTTGGCGGTGGTGTCGGCCAGACGGAAGTCGGTGGAGAGGATGGTCTCGCAGCCGCCGCCCAGAGCGTGGCCCTTGATGGCTGAGAGGGTCGGAACCGGCAGATCTTCGATGGCATTGAAGATGTCGTTGGCCTTTTTCAGCCAGCCGAGCAGATCTTCTTGCGGCAGATCGAACAGTTCCAGGAATTCGGTAATGTCGGCACCGACGATAAAGGCGTCTTTGCCGGAGGTGAGGATCAGACCTTTTAGTTCACGTTCTTGTTGTAATGCGGCGATCGCTTCGCTCAGGGAGAGCAGGGTAGCGCGATCCAGCTTGTTGACTGAACCCGGGGCATCAAACCTCAGCTCGGCAATGCCGTTTTCGAGGTAGCTGACCGACAGGGTTTCGCCTTGGTAGATCATGAGAGTGTCTCCTTGTTCCCACTCAGTGGGGAGTGGTGCTCCTTTATCCCCAGCAGGGGGCGAGGCTCACTATTGATCCAAAAGGAGACATTTTCAACACCTATTTAAAACATTTGTTTAACAGTTATCGAGTAAAAGCTCCTCATCACAAAACAGGCAAAAGAGAGGCGCCTTGCGGCGCCTCGGATGACTGTGAGTTTGCTATCAACTGGCCAGTTCCGGCCGGTTGCGATACTGGTTCAGCACCTCGGGATCGGCGAGGGCATGGGTATTGTTGACCGGCCGGTTGTGTACCACTTCGCGAACCGCCAGTTCGACGATCTTGCCGGACTTGGTGCGGGGGATGGCATCCACCTGCAGGATGCGGGCGGGCACGTGGCGGGCGGTGCAGTGTTGCTTTATTTGCTGGCGGATCCGCTCGCGCAGCTGCTCGTCCAGCTTGCAGCCCGCCTTGAGCTTGACGAACAGCACCACCCGCTCGTCCTGCTGCCACTGCTGGCCGATGACGATGCTCTCTTCCACTTCGTCGAGCTGTTCGACGTAGCGATAGATCTCGCTGGTGCCGATGCGCACGCCGCCCGGGTTGAGGGTGGCGTCGGAGCGGCCGTAGAACAGAATGCCGCCGGTCGGGGTCAGCTCAATCCAGTCGCCGTGGCACCAGATGTTGTCGAACCGCTCGAAGTAGGCAGCGTGGTACTTGTCGCCATGTTCGTCACCCCAGAAGTAGATGGGCTGGGCCGGGAACGGCTTGGTACAGACCAGCTCGCCCTTCTCCCCCTGCACCGGCTGGCCCGCTTCGTTGAATACCTGCACTGCGAGACCAAGGCCGCGTCCCTGACTCTCGCCGCGATAGACCGGGCTGAGCGGATTGCCGATGACGAAGCAGGAGCAGATGTCGGTGCCGCCTGAGATGGAGCTGAGCTGCACATCCTGCTTTATCTGCTGGTAGACGTAGTCGAACCCTTCCGGCGACAGCACAGAGCCGGTACTGCAGATCAGCCGCAAGTGCGGCAAGTCGTGGCTGTTGATGGGGGCATAACCCTGTTTGTGCAGCGCGTCGAGATACTTGGCCGAGGTGCCGAACAAGCTGACTTGCTCGTCGTGGGCCAGATCCCACAGCACATTGCCATCCGGGTAAAATGGTGAGCCGTCATAGAGCACCAGAGTGGCGCCGGAGGCGAGGGCGCTTACCAGCCAGTTCCACATCATCCAGCCACAGGTGGTGAAGTAGAAGATCCGCTCCCCCGGCTTGATGTCGCAGTGCAGCTGATGCTCTTTCAGATGTTGCAGCAGGGTGCCGCCGATGCCATGCACGATGCACTTGGGTTTGCCGGTGGTACCGGAGGAGTAGAGGATATAGAGCGGGTCATTGAAAGCCATCGGCTCGAAGGTGAGCTGGGCATCGTGTTGGCTCGCCAGCACTTGCTGCCAGTCGTGACCAAGCTGCAGCGGGTTGCCGAGCAGGGGGATCATCACCGTCTGCTCTATGCTGCCGATCTGGCTCACTACGCTGGCGACCTTCTGTTGAATGTCGATAGCTTTGCCGTTGTAGCGATAGCCATCTACCGCCAACAGCACTCGTGGTCGGGTCTGGCCGAAGCGCTCCACCACGCTGGCCTCGCCAAAGTCGGGGCTGGTGGAGGTCCAGATCGCCCCGAGGCTGGTGGTTGCCAGCATGGCAACCACGGTTTCCGGAATATTGGGCAGATAGGCGGCGACCACATCGCCACGACCAATCCCCTGATGACGCAGCCACTGAGCCAGCTGGGCAACCTGATCACTCAGTTCACCCCAGCTAAGAGTACGGCTTGGGCTACCTTCGATACGGGAGATGATGGCCGGGCTCTCGTCCTGACGGCGCAGCAGGTTTTCGGCGAAGTTGAGGCGGCTATCGGGGAACCAGCGAGTGCGCTGCATATCCTGACGGTTCTCCGCCACTATGTTGCCGAGCTCGCCCTTGACGCCGCAGTGCTGCCATACCAGCGGCCAGAAACGGGTGGTCTTCTCCACCGACCATTGATAAAGCTGCGGGTAGTTCTGCAACTGCAAGCCGTGGAAACGGTTCACCTCCGCCATAAAACGGTAGAGGTTGGATTGCTGCATCCTGAGCGGATCCGGTTGCCACAGGCAGAGGTTGTCCATGAGTAATCCCTGACTTCATGTATCTACCGGCAGTGTATTGAATTGTTTTTGATTTGTTAATGATTGGTTTTGTGTTGATAACAAACACGTTTGTAACGTATGCGTTACCTCACGAAGCGGCAGCTTGACGGGTCGAGCCGCCAAGCGCTTGATGTTATGCTGCAATCACATTCACCTCGGAGCAGGACGCCATGAGCAGCTACAGCCAACTTTTTGCCCAGCACCTCGATACCTTGCAGCAGCGCACCCGCGACATTCTGCAACAACAGGGGCTCAGCGGACTGGCCATCCACTCCGGCCAGACTCACCGCATCTTCCTCGATGATCAGGATTACCCGTTGAAGGTAAACCCGCACTTCAAGGCCTGGTTGCCGGTGCTGGACAATCCCCACTGCTGGCTGCTGGTGGACGGGGTGAGCAAACCGGTATTGCTGTTCTACCGCCCGGTGGATTTCTGGCACAAAGTAGCGGATCTGCCCAATGCCTTCTGGGTCGAGTTCTTCGATATCCGTTTCCTGACCCGGCCGGAACAGGTGGCCGATCATCTGCCAGCCAACAAGCAGGAGTGGGCCTATCTGGGCGGCCATCTGGAAGTGGCCTCACTGCTGGGGCTGACCCAGCCCAATCCGGAGGCAGTGCTCAACTACCTGCACTATCACCGCGCCTACAAGACCCCCTACGAGCTGGAGTGCCTGCGTGAGGCGAACCGGATCGGCGTGCGCGGCCATATCGCCGCCAAGGACTCCTTTATGGCGGGGGCGAGCGAGTTCGAGATCAATCTGGCCTACATGAAAGCGGTCGGGCAGGGGGCCAATGAGGCGCCCTACGGCAATATCGTCGCCATCAACCGGAATGCGGCCATCCTTCACTACACCCACTTGTCTGCCGTGCGGGTGCCCGATGCGGAGCGCCACTCCTTCCTGATCGATGCTGGTGTCGATTTCCACGGTTATGCCTCCGACATCACCCGTACCTGGGCGTGGCGGCGTGGCGAGTTTGCCGATCTGATTGCAGCCCTCGACGAGCAGCAGCAGGAGATCATCAAGGAGATCAAACCGGGTCGCCGTTACAGCGAGCTGCATCTGCAGATGCACCACAAGCTGGCGCGCCTGCTGCAAACCACCGAGCTGGTGGATATGTCGGTAGACGAGATGATCCACACCGGGGTGACCAACGTCTTCTTCCCTCACGGCCTCGGCCACTTCCTCGGTTTGCAGGTACACGATGCGGGCGGTTTCATGCAGGATGAGCGCGGCACCCATCTGGCGGCGCCCGAGCTGTTTCCCTATCTGCGCTGCACCCGGGTGATGGAGGTGGATCAGGTGTTCACCATCGAGCCGGGACTCTACTTCATCGACAGTTTGCTGGAGCCGCTGCGTCAGGGCGAACAGGGCAAACGGGTCAACTGGAACAAGGTGGAGGCGCTGCGTCCGTTCGGCGGCATCCGCATCGAAGACAACGTGGTGCTGCACGCCAACGGGGTGGAGAACATGACCAGACAAGCAGGACTCTGATGGCTGCTGCGTACTCCATTCCGGCTGCCCCGCTGGAGTTGACCGAAGAGATAAAGAAGAGCCGCTTCATTACCCTGATCGCCCACACCCCGACCGTCGAGGCGGCCAAGGGGTGGGTCAACGAGATCAAACGCCAACATCCGGCCGCGCGCCATCACTGCTGGGCGTTTGTGGCTGGTGCGCCGCAAGATAGTCAGGTTTATGGCTTCAGCGATGACGGCGAACCTTCCGGTACTGCGGGCAAGCCGATCCTGGCCCAGTTGATGGGGTCGGGGCTCGGTGAAATCTGCGCCGTGGTAGTGCGTTACTACGGCGGCATCCAGCTTGGCACCGGTGGACTGGTCAAAGCCTATGGGGGCGGCGTCGGTGCCGCCCTCAAGCAACTGCCCACCCTGCTCAAGGTGCCACGCACTCCCTCTCTCATTCACTGCGATTACGGTGACATGGGGACGGTCGAGTCGCTGATCAGTAGCCATAATGGCGAATTGCTGGCGGCGGATTACGGTCAGCAGGTCACCTTGCAGGTGGCGTGGGAGTCCTCGGTTTGGGCTCAGGTGGATCGTGAATTGACCGACCGGACTCATGGGCGGGTATCCCTCAGCCCCTTAGATGGCTAGAATCCATCGCTCTTTAATTGGGGAAAGGGAGCTGTAATGCACATCTTGAGCATTATTCGCATTGTTGGCCTGCTGGTTGCGCTGTTCAGCTCGACCATGCTGTTGCCTGCACTGGTGGCCTTTGGCTATCGGGATGGTGGTGGTGCCGAGTTCGTCAGCTCTTTTCTGATCGCCCTGCTGCTCGGCGTGGTGCTCTGGTTTCCCAATCGCTATCACAAGAAGGAGATGCGCTCGAAAGAGGGCTTTCTGATTGTGGTGCTGTTCTGGACCGTGTTGGGCAGTGTGGGGGCGGTGCCCTTCATCATGAGCGATGTGCCGGATATGTCGGTCTCGGAGGCCTTCTTCGAATCTTTTTCCGGCCTGACCACCACAGGGGCAACGGTACTGACCGGGCTCGATAATCTGCCCAAGGCGTTCCTGTTCTATCGCCAGTTGTTGCAGTGGCTGGGGGGGATGGGGATCATCGTACTGGCGGTGGCCATTCTGCCACTGCTGGGTATCGGGGGCATGCAGCTCTATCGCGCCGAGATCCCGGGGCCAGTGAAGGATACCAAGGTGACGCCGCGCATCGCCGAAACGGCCAAGGCGCTCTGGTTCATCTATCTGCTGCTGACCGCGCTCTGTGCGCTGGCCTACTGGCTCGCCGGAATGACGCTGTTCGATGCGGTGTGCCATTCGTTCTCGACTCTGTCGGTCGGTGGCTTCTCCACTCACGATGCCAGCATCGGTTTCTTCAACAGTCCGGTCATCAACCTGATTACCGTGGTGTTCCTGCTGCTGGCCAGCGTGAACTTTGCACTGCACTTTACCGTTTTCTCCCACCGTCCGGTTCGGATCGGGCGCTATCTCTATGACTCGGAACTCAAGGTGTTCCTGGCCATTCAGGCGACCCTGGTGATGATCTGCTTTGTCGCCTTGCTGACCCACGGACACTACGCCACCTGGCAAGAGGCGCTCAACCACGGTCTTTTCCAGGCGGTCTCTCTGGGGACCACCACCGGCTACAGCACCACGACCTATGCAGATTGGCCCTCGTTCCTGCCCATGCTGCTGATGTTCTCCGCCTTTATTGGCTGTTGTGCAGGCAGTACCGGTGGCGGTATCAAGGTGATGCGTTTCATGATCCTGTTCATGCAGGGGATGCGCGAGTTGAAGCGGCTGGTTCACCCCAGAGCCATCTATACCTTGAAGCTGGGGAATCGGGCGGTGCCCGAGCGCATCGTCGAGGCGGTGTGGGGCTACTTCGCCACCTATATTATTCTCTTCTTTATGTTCATGTTGCTGTTGCTGATGACGGGGCTGAACGAAGTGACCGCATTCTCCGCTGTTGCTGCGGCTTTCACCAACGTAGGGCCAGGTTTGGGAGAGGTATCAGCCAACTTCGGCAATATCTCGCCAGCGGCCCAGTGGGTACTGGTGTTGGCCATGTTGTTTGGCCGATTGGAAATTTTCACGCTTCTGGTACTGTTTACTCCTGCATTCTGGCGTAGTTGAGGTTGTTATGGACAAGATTCTGGTGCTTTATTCCTCTCGGGATGGCCAAACCCGCAAAATAGTCGATGTCATGCTGGAGCAGATGCCGGGATGCGAAGTGGTGATGCACGACCTGCACACCTTGCCGATGTGCAACCTCAGCAAGTATGCCAAGGTCTTGATCGGCGCCTCTATCCGTTATGGCAACTTCCACCCCAGCCTGTTCAGCTTTATTCACGCTCATCAGGAGCAGCTGGAGGTGGCCAATGCGGCCTTCTTCTGTGTCAACCTGACGGCCCGCAAGCCAGAGAAGCAGACGCCGCAAACCAATGCTTATATGAAGAAGTTCCTGCGCCTCTCTCCCTGGAAGCCGAAAACCCTGGGGGTGTTTGCCGGCGCGCTGCAGTACTCCCGCTATAACTGGTGGCAGACGCGCATCATCCAGCTGATCATGAAGATTACCGGTGGCAGTACAGACACCAGTAAGGACATTGAATTTACCGATTGGGAAAAGGTGCGCAGCTTTGCCCGCGAATTCTGGTCAAAAAGGTAGCAGTGTGATGTGAATTAAGGGTTTTTTGCCCGAAACAGCCCCGCCGATGCGGGGCTTTTGTTTAATAAAGCAACGGTTGAACCGGAAAACTATAAAAAGTGCCATTTTTTGCAGTTTTCCTCTTGTCATCTCGGCGCGGCTCCCTATAATGCGCCCCTACCAGCACGGCAGAACACGCCAACCTGATGAGCCAGCTTCCTAGCGAAGTGGGCGCCGAAAGAAAAGCGAAAACAATTGCTTGACTTTCGAAGTGAGAAGCGTAATATGCGCCTCCTCAACGCGATAAGCGTGACGCTCTTTAACAATTTGAATCAAGCAATCTGTGTGGGCACTCACAGCATCGAACATCAAAAACAATTTTTGATTTTCAATGTCTGGT
>NZ_JBFODG010000024.1:0-27707 GCF_040908215.1 Aeromonas sp. R5-4
TACAAACTGGTGGTCGTTACTGGGATCGAACCAGTGACCCCCTCCTTGTAAGGGAGGTGCTCTCCCAGCTGAGCTAAACGACCTGGGATTCTGAAATGATGGTGGGTCGTGCTGGATTCGAACCAGCGACCAATTGATTAAAAGTCAACTGCTCTACCGACTGAGCTAACGACCCATCTAAATCATTTTTTCTACAAACTGGTGGTCGTTACTGGGTTCGAACCAGTGACCCCCTCCTTGTAAGGGAGGTGCTCTCCCAGCTGAGCTAAACGACCTGGGAATTCTGTCTCCACCGAGTGGAGAAAATGGTGGGTCGTGCTGGATTCGAACCAGCGACCAATTGATTAAAAGTCAACTGCTCTACCGACTGAGCTAACGACCCTCACCACGACCAGTTCCGACTGCATTGCTGCTTCGGCTCTGACGGCGGCCTATATTACGGATTTAAATTTCCGGTGCAACAGAAAATTCGTAATTTAAATCCGTTTGCTCACTGTGCGTACAAATGCAGGCTGTTTTTACAGTAGCGTTACGAAAACAGTGACATACAGCAATGTTACAGCTTGGCCAGACTCTGTTTGGCCAACTGGGCCGGCGAGGTGTTGGGATAGCCCTTGATCACCTGCTCATAGAAGGATTTGGCTTCCGCCTTCTTGCCATCCAACTGCGCCAGCATACCCAGCTTCAGCAGCGCATCGGCTCGCTTGGGGGATTTGCTGTATTTGTTGGCCACGGTCGAAAACTGGGCCGAGGCTCCGGCTCTGTCACCCTTGTTGAACAGCAACTGGCCGAGCCAGTAGTGTGCATTGGGAACATAGCCCGAATTGGGGTACTGCTTGATGAAGCCCTGGAAAGCCGGAATGGCTTTGTCGTAGTTCTTCTCTTTGAGCACCATGTTGACCGCTGCGTCGTAGGCCTGATTCTCATCCTGATTGGTTGAGTAATTGGCCGCAGCAGCCGGTGTAGCGGCAGCAGCAGGGGCCGGGGCGGCCGGTGCAGCCTGCTGGCTGCTGGCAACCTTGTCGAGCTCCTGATAGAGCTGACGCTGGCGCTCTTGCGACTGTTCCATCTGGTAGGTCTGCTGCTCCAGCTGACCACGCAGCTCGGAAACCTCCCCTTGCAGGGAGTCGACCTGTTGCTGCAATTCAGCTTGCAGTCGCAGACGGGCATTGAGGGTGCGCTCCAGCAGGGCAACCCGATCTTCCAGGCTACCGGTGGGCACGATGGCGCCGTTGTTGCCACTAAGGACAACGCCACCACCCGAGTCACCGCCCAGATCGCTGACAGGTGCCGCAGCTTGCGCATTCAGAGCAACCATTACGGCCAGCGCAACGACAGCTTGCTTGTACACAGATTTCATTCGGATCAAACCTTAGCGTTTAGTACAGATAAAACGGCCAGCGCCATCGTCGCTCGCATATACAGATTTCATTCGGATCAAACCTTGGCGTTTAGTGCAAATAAAACGGCCATCGAAATGGCCGCTTGCATATAAACGAACTTCGTTCGGTTCAAACCTTAGTAAACCAGAACCGCGCGGCGGTTTTTGGCAAAGGCATCCTCGGTGTGGGACATGTCCAGCGGCTTCTCTTCGCCATAGCTGACGATGGAGAGCTGCTCGGCCTGCACACCCAGGGTTTGCAGATACTTGGCAACAGCCTTGGCACGACGCTCGCCCAGGGCGATGTTGTACTCCGGAGTACCGCGCTCATCGGCGTGACCTTCGATCAGGACTTTAACGCTCGGGCGCTCGCGCAGGTAGCTGGCGTGGGCATCCAGCAGATCAGCGTACTGACCCTGGATATCGTAACCGTCGAACGGGAAGTAGATCACGTTGTCACGCTGCAGTGCTTCGAACTTCTGACGCATCTGCTCTTCCGGGGACAACATGCCGTTGGCGCCGCCGGTTTGTACACCGCCCATGCCGTCGGTCATACCTGATTCAGCGCCAGCGGCGTCGGAATCAGAAGAAGAACTACAAGCGGCCAGGGTGAACAGTGGCAGTGCGATGGCCAAACCCTTGAGCAGTTTATTGAGTTGCATGCTATTTCCTTAAACCTTTATAACAAAACAAAAAACAATTGGATTTTTATCAATTCAAGAAGGGCGACCAAGCTGGTGCACGAATTTCACCGCTACTGGTCGGAAGCACAGCCTTGAAGCGACCATCAGTCGACACCAACGCGAGACTCTTACGACCCTGATAGATGGTGGCATAAATGATCATGCTGCCATTGGGAGCCACACTTGGCGACTCATCCAGAGCACTCTGGGTAAGGACCAACAGGGCATTGTTTTCCATGTCCTGACGGGCAATACGATACTGTCCCTGAACACGGGTCACCATCACCATGATTTTGCCATCAGGAGTGATGGATGCACCCTGGTTGGATTCACCTTCCCAAGTCATCCGGCGAGTCATACCAGTCGCCAAATTTACGCTATAAATCTGGGGTTTGCCACCACGTTCAGAGGTGAACAACAAATTTTGCCCATCCGGCATCCAGGAGGGTTCGGTGTCGATCACACGGCTGGTTGTGACGCGGGTCAGCTGCTTGCTAGCGACATCAACCACATAGAGGTTCGGTGAACCATCTTTGGAGAGAACGATAGCCAGACGACGACCATCCGGAGACCACTCCGGCGCTCCGTTGATACCGCGGAAACTGGTGATCAGGCTGCGCTGCTGGGTGTAGATATCCTGCACGTAGATTTCGGACTTCTGGTTCTCGAAGCTCACGTAAGCCAGCTTGCTGCCATCCGGCGACCAGGCCGGAGACATCAACGGCTCACGGGAGCGCAGCAAGGTCTTCTCGTTGTAACCGTCGTAGTCAGAAATACGCAGCTGGTACGGGAACTGGGTACCCTGCTGTACGGAGACATAAGCCAGACGGGTCAGGAAGGCACCGCGCTCGCCAGTCAGACGCTCATAGACGATGTCGGAGATACGGTGGGCAAACTGGCGCATCTGGGCACCCGGGATGGTCGCCATGCGGCTATCCAAAATGTAACCATTGCTCTCGCCACCTTGCGCCTTGGCCAGCTGGCCTTTCAGCACATCGACCAGCTCGAAGTTGACCTTGTAGGTGCCGTCACCGACTGCCGAAATGGAACCCACCACCACGGCTTCAACCCCTTGGGAGGCCCAGGGAGCGAAGTTGATCTCGCTGCTGCTGCTCGGGGTCTGCGGCATCTGGCCACGGGCCAGCGGCTTGAACTTGCCGCTGCGCATCAGGTCGTTGGAGACCACTTCCGCGATGTCCTGCGGCAACTGCCCGTTACCTTCCCACTTGAAGGGAGCGACGGCGATGGGGCGTGCGCTATCAATACCGCCGGTGATGACGATGTCCAGGGCCGCCTGGGCACTCTGGCCCAGCAACAAACAGCCAACCAAAGCAAAAAATACTTTTCTGATCATGGCTTAAATACTCGGTTCCAATATAGATGAGAGGTTAAATTCCTTTCTCGGCGAGAGGTTGCCAACCGGAGGCAGGCAACCTCGTTTTATCACGCTTAGATACTCGGTTCTAACTTCAGGTTAAATTCCTTCAACATCTCGAATGCCGCAGGATCCTTGGGCACAGGCAGTTGATTGGCTTTCAGAACAGCCGCCTTACCGGAACGACAAACCGCCGGGTCACCCTGGCCGTTATCTACCGATATGACAAAGCCACTGCTCGCAAGACGTACGCCGATAGTACATGTTTTGCCCCGCATGGTGGGATCCAAAATCATATACCGCTCAACAGTGGCCTTGATGAGCGCCGCATATTTGTCGACTTCGCCCTGGGCTGCTGCCGATGCGGCCTGACTGCGGGCATTGGCCTCAGCCGACAGCTGCTGCTGCATCATCTCTTCCATCTCTTTTTGCAGCTTGGCCTGCTCGGCGGCTTTACGCTTGCGCTCAGCCGCGATCTTGGCCTGCTTTTCGGCCTCTGCCTTGGCTTTCTTCTCTGCGTCAGCTTTTGCCTTTTTCTCAGCCTCTTCCTTGGCCTTCTTCTCGGCCTCGGCTTTGGCTTTTTTCTCTGCTTCTGCCTTGGCTTTCTTCTCGGCTTCAGCTTTGGCCTTCTTGTCAGCTTCCGCTTTCTTGGCCTTGGCTTCTGCCGCCTTGGCCTTCTCTTCAGCCTCTTTCTTCTCTTGTTCCTTTTTCTTCTTCAGCGCCAACGCCTTGCTCTCGGCTTCCGCCGCTTTACGCTCGGCTTCGGCCTTCTTGGCCTTCTGTTCTTCCAGCTTGCGGGCTTCCTCGGCTTTTTGGGCCTTCTCTTCCGCCTGCTTCTGCTCGGCCACCTTCTTCTGCTTCTCGGCCTCGGCCTTGCGAGTTGCCTCTTCGGCCTGCTTGCGCTTGGTCTCGGCGATGCGAAGCTGCTCCTGTTTCTGAGCCAGCTCGCGCTTGGCGAGATCCGTGTCTTCCTTATCCTTCTCTTTCTCTACCTTTTGAGGCTTGGGCTGAGATTTCTGCTGCTGGATCTGCTTGGCCTGTTCGTTGAGGAAGTTCTCATCGAGCATGACGGCATTGACGATCTGCCCCTTCGATTCGGGTCGTTTCGGTTTGCTGAAATCGAGCCCGACAAACAGGATGATGCCGATGATCAGGTGCAGCAGAAACGACGCGATGAGATAACCGGAAATACCACGCTTCACATCCATCTCCGTTAGTTCACCGGATCTGTCATCAGGCCAACCTGAGGCACACCCGCATTCTTGAGGGCCACCATCAACAGGATCACCTCTTCGTAGCGCACGGCCTTGTCACCCGCGACCACCACGGGGGCATTCTGGTTGATCGCCAGATAGCCCATGGCTTTTTCGGTGATGTATTGCTGCATCGCCTCTGGCGTGCCACTTGGCACCGGCTCGTCATCGGCTTCGCCAGCCTTGATGACATACTCGCCTTCGGTATTGACGCTGACGATGAAGGGCGGCTTGGCATCTTCCGGCAACTGCTCGGACTCAGCCTGTGGCAGATCCACCTTGACCCCTTGCGTGATCACCGGCGTGACCGCCATAAAGATGATAAGCAGCACCAGCATGACGTCGATATAGGGAACCACGTTGATCTCGGCCACCTTCTTGCGCCGGATCCGCTGATAGGTTTGCATTACTGATCACCCTGCTGCTGTGCAATTTGACGGTTCAGAATGGTGGTGAACTCGTCCATGAAGTTGGCGTAGGCGTTCTCCAGCCGCTCGACCTTGTTGGAGAAGCGGTTGTAGAAGATAACCGCCGGGATAGCGGCAAAGAGACCCATGGCGGTAGCGATCAGCGCTTCCGCGATACCCGGTGCCACCATCTGCAGGGTGGCCTGCTGCACCTGACCCAGGGCGATAAAGGCGTTCATGATCCCCCATACGGTACCGAACAGACCGATATAGGGGCTGATGGAGCCGATGGTCGCCAGCACCGGCAGGTTGGATTCCAGATCATCCACCGCGCGGGAGAGGGAAACACGCATGGCGCGGTAGGTACCATCCATCACCGCATCCTGACCACGGGCACCGGCCTTGAGCAAGCGGGCATACTCCTTGAAGCCGGAGTAGAAGATATCTTCCATGCCTTCGATATCATCGCGGCGGGAAGAGGACTCCTGATAGAGGCGATTGAGATCGACCCCTGACCAGAAGCGATCTTCAAACTGTTCCGATGCGAGATTGGCCGCCTTGATCGCCTTTGAACGCTGGATAATCAGCGCCCACGAGACAATAGACATGCTCATCAGGGTCATCATGACCAGTTTTACCAACAGGCTGGCTTGCCAAAACAGGCCAATAAACGAAATTTCAGCGTGCACTTAACAGCACTCCCTTGATTTTTTCAGGTATAGCTACAGGTTTCATTTGCGGATGACTGACACAGGCTATCTGTACCATCGCCTGGGTGATCAGTCGTCCATCAGCCGCTAGGATCTGCTGCGAAAAGCGCAGGGATGCGCGTTTCACTTCAATCACTTGCGTTAATACATTCAATAGTTCATTAAAACGGGCCGCCGAGCGGAAATCGATCTCAGTTCGGCTCACCACGAAGGCATATCCCTCCTGCAGCCAGACGTCCTGTTCGACCCCTTTGGCACGAAGAAACTCGGTGCGAGCACGTTCCATAAACTTGAGATAATTGGCGTTGTAGACGATGCCCCCGGCGTCGGTGTCTTCGTAGTAGACACGCACCGGAAACTCAAAGACTTCCCCCATAACAATCTGTGATCCATTCGACAGTCAGATGGGGGGCTATCATAGCGCAGGGCTGAATAGGAAAGAAGCAGGGGGAGACAGGGAAATCCTGCCTCCCCCCGTTTTTTATGAAAGGAAATATGAATGTGTCAGCCAGAGGCCATACAACAAACTGGGCCAGGCGAGCCAAGGGTTGAACAGCACACGTCCGGGCAGGCTTTTCAGATGAAAGCCAAGCCCGTTAAGTACGCCACAACAGACGGCCCACATCAGCCAGGGAGCAAGCCAGAGACCATGCTCGCTGGTGTTGGCCGCGATCAGATTGGGGGCCTGTAAAATAGCGACGGCCAACAAGGCCGCCGCGAGTAACATCAACCCCTGCCACGGCTGCCGCTCCAGTGGAGCGGCCAGCCTGGCGAGTCGATCATTTGTTTTCATCGATCTGACGATCCATGTTCTCGGTGTGTTCCAGCCACAGCGCATTGATGATGCCAAATGCACAGGCCAGCAACAGCCCCAGGATCCAGGTGAAATACCACATTGTCAGCGCACCTCTTAATAGAGAGATTGTTGGTTATCTTCGATGTGCTTGTTGGTTACCCGGCCAAACATCTTGATGTAAGTCCAGATGGTGTAACCCAGCACAATCGGTACGAAGATCGCTGCGGCCACAGTCATCACCTGCAAGGTGTTGAAAGAGGCGGTAGCATCCCACATGGTCAGGCTCAGTGACGGCTCAAGGCTTGAGGGCATCACGAACGGGAACATGGAGAAACCGGCAGTGAGGATGACCCCGGCAATCGCCAGCGAGGAGCTGGTAAACGCCAGCCAGCCGATGTTCATGCGGGCAAACAGCGCAGTCAGCAGGCTCATGGCCAGACCCAGTACAGGGGCGGCCACCATCCACGGATAGAGGGTGTAGTTGTTCATCCAGGCACCAGCCTGCAGGACAACTTCCTTGTTCATCGGGTTGGATACTGCGTCAGTCGCGGCAGCCTTGACGATGACATACCCTTCCATACCGCTTACCCACCAACCCGCGGCAGCAAACAGCACCAGGGTCAGCAGTGAGCAGATCATGGCAGCCGTGCGGGAACGCGCCAGCACTTCACCGTCGGTCTTCATCATCAACCAGGTTGCGCCCTGGGTGAGCAGCATGAACAGACTCACCAGACCAGCCAGAATGCCGAACGGGTTAAGCAGACCAAAGAAGTTGCCGTGATAGGTCAACATCATGAACTGGTTAAACTCGAACGGAACGCCTTGCAGCAGGTTGCCAAAGGCCACACCAAAGACGATGGGCGGTACGGCGCTGCCGGCGAACAAGGCCCAGTCCCAGTTGCTGCGCCATTTGGCATCAGCACGCAGGGAGCGGTACTTGAAACCGACCGGACGCAGGAACAGCGCCATCAGCGTCAGGATCATGGCGATGTAGAAGCCGGAGAAGGTCGCGGCATACACCATCGGCCAGGCGGCGAACAAGGCACCACCGGCAGTGACCAGCCAAACCTGGTTACCTTCCCAGTGCGGCCCCATGGTGTTGAGCATCACGCGGCGCTCGACATCTTTCTTGCCAACGAACGGGAGCAGTGCACCTACCCCCATGTCGAAGCCGTCAGTGATGGCAAAACCGATCAGCAGCACGCCGACCAGAGCCCACCAGATGACACGCAGAGTTTCGTAATCAAACATGGTCGCTCTCCTTATGCCTTGATCTGTTCAAAGTGATACTTGCCAGTCTTCAGGCTGCTGGGGCCAAGACGGGCATACTTGAACATCAGGTACATCTCGATAACCAGAAGTACGGTATAGAACAGGCAGATACCGATCAGAGAGAACCAGATCTCGGCTGCAGGCAAGTTGGATGCAGAGAGGGAAGTCGGCAACACCTCTGCAATGGTCCACGGTTGGCGACCATATTCAGCAACAAACCAGCCAGCTTCGATCGCGATCCACGGCAGCGGGATACCCCACAGCAGACCCTTGAGCAGCCACTTGCGCTTGCCGATCTGGTGACGGGCACTGTCATAGAAGGCCATACCAATCAGCACCAGCATCAGCATGCCGACGGCAACCATGATGCGGAAGGCGAAGAACAGCGGCAGAACCTGCGGGATGGAGTCATCCACGGCGGCCTTGATCTGCTCGTCGGTAGCATCGGTCACGTTGCTGGTGTAGCGCTTGAGCAGCAGACCGTAGCCCAGATCCTGCTTCACTTCGTCGAAACGAGCGCGGGTCTCGTCAGACTTGTCACCAGATTGCAGCTTGGTCAGCAGGTCGTAAGCGGTCATACCGTTGCGGACGCGCAGTTCGTGCTCGCTCTTCAGATCCTTCAGACCGGTTACCTGACCGTCCAGAGAACGGGTCGCGATAATGCCCAGTGCATAGGGGATCTTGATGGCGTAGTCAGTGCGCATCTCTTCCTGATTCGGAATACCGAACAGGGTAAAGGCGGCCGGAGCAGGTTCAGTCTCCCACTCAGCTTCGATAGCGGCCAATTTCACCTTCTGCACTTCACCGGTCTCGTAACCGGATTCGTCACCGAGGATCAGCACGGACACGATGGAAGCCATACCGAACGCGGCGGCAATGGCGAAGGAGCGACGGGCAAACGCCACATCACGATTCTTCAGCAGGTAGTAGGAGGAGATACCCAGCACAAACATGGCGCCACAGGTATAGCCAGCCGCCACAGTGTGGACGAACTTGACCTGAGCAACCGGGTTGAGCACCACGTCAGCGAAGCTCATCATCTCCATCCGCATGGATTCGAAGTTGAACTCGGCACCGACCGGGTTCTGCATCCAGCCGTTGGCGACCAGGATCCAGAGGGCTGAAAGGTTGGTACCCAGCGCCATCAACCAGGTGGCAGCCAGATGCTGATGCTTGCTCAGACGATCCCAACCAAAGAAGAACATACCGACGAAGGTGGACTCCAGGAAGAAGGCCATCAGCCCTTCGATAGCCAGCGGGGCCCCGAAGATATCGCCGACATAATGGGAGTAGTAAGCCCAGTTCGTCCCGAACTGGAACTCCATGGCCAGACCTGTGGTGACCCCCAAGGCAAAGTTGATACCAAACAACTTACCCCAGAATTTGGTCATGTCCCGGTAGATGGTGTTGTTGGTCATCACATAGACGGATTCCATGATCGCCAGGAGAAAGGCCATTCCCAGCGTCAGGGGTACAAACAAAAAGTGATAAAGGGCCGTCGCAGCGAACTGGAACCGCGATAGGTCTACCACATGCTCAGCAATCATGATGTTTCCTCACCGATTATTGGCACGGCTATTTTAAGTTTTAAGCACAAAGCTTCCGTTGGAGGTTAGCGAATGAGCCTTATTGGGACGTGTCACAACAAAACGCGTTCAGTAACCACTGGCATTAACAACAAGGCAATACGAGAACACAAATAAAGCTAATGTTTAACAATTCCAAAACAATCAGCCTAAATTTATTCTCGCCCATGATGACCGGGTTTTTATATCACCTTTATTTGATTGAAATCAATGTAAAAGGACCCGCCATACATGGCTTTGAAAGGCATTTTTAATCTATTTCACGATTATTGACGCGAGCCAGATCACAAAACACAATAAAGCGTAAAACATTGATTTAAATCAATTTAAGAATTTAACATCCCGCCGCTCGGTTTAATTTGAAAAGCGTGAATGACGCGCCTTTTTCCATGTTATCCGAGTCAGGCAATCTGATTCGAAAACTCAATTTAAAATTGCAAAGAATGCATACTCATGCGAACCAATTTCATCAACAAAGACATTAGATAAACTAATTTGAAGAGTGCAATTTTTCTTGTTTGCCGGGGTCGATTCGAACTCCTACAATGCGCCTCGCAGTGAGGGCATACCCTTGGATACAGGCCGGTTAATCCGGGTTCACGGTACGTATTCGACGATCAATTTGAACCTGTCTATTGGAATCGAAGATGAAAAAGTTTGTTGCTAAAACCATCCGTTACTACAAGCTTTCCTTTGTTCAGCTCTATCAACTGAACCGACTCTGAGAGCTCGCGACGGCTCACCTGTTTATTTTCCGGTCTGTGTCCAGACGCACTCACTGTCTGTGAACATCCATCCTGAATTGTCTTTGCCCACCGCATCCGCCGTGGGCTTTTTTTTTGCCCGGATAATAAAAAACCGCCTTTGACGGCGGTTTCATGTTCAAACGACTGTTTTTACTTCTCATCTGGTCGCTGAAGACCGAAATGAGCGTAGGCTCGTGTGGTCGCAATCCGTCCTCTGGGTGTACGTTGCAGATACCCTTGCTGGATCAGATAAGGCTCCAGCACATCTTCGATAGTATCTTTCTCTTCCCCGATCGCGGCGGCCAGATTATCGAGACCCACAGGTCCCCCCATAAACTTGTCTATCACAGCCAACAATAACTTGCGGTCCATGAAGTCGAAGCCTTCATTATCGACATCCAGCATGTCCATGGCGCGAGCAGCAATGGGACCGTCGATCCGGCCATCGGATTTCACCTGGGCAAAGTCGCGCACCCGCCTTAACAAACGGTTAGCAATCCGCGGCGTGCCGCGAGAGCGACGGGCGACCTCAATGGCACCATCTTCCGTCATGTCGAGCCCCAGACAACGGGCGCTGCGGGAGACGATATCGGTCAGGTCCTTGACGTTGTAGAACTCCAGCCGCTGGACGATACCGAAGCGATCCCGCAGCGGGCTGGTCAGTGAACCTGCCCGAGTGGTGGCGCCAATCAGGGTAAAGGGAGGCAGATCCAGCTTGATGGAGCGAGCTGCGGGTCCCTCCCCGATCATGATGTCGAGCTGGTAATCCTCCATCGCCGGATAGAGCACCTCTTCCACCACCGGACTGAGACGGTGGATCTCGTCGATGAACAGCACATCGTTCGGTTCGAGGTTGGTGAGCAGCGCGGCCAGATCCCCCGCTTTCTCCAGCACCGGGCCGGAGGTGGTCTTGATATTGACCCCCATCTCGTTGGCGACGATGTTGGCGAGGGTGGTCTTGCCCAGACCCGGCGGACCGAAGATCAGCAGGTGATCGAGCGCTTCTCCCCGCTGACGGGCCGCTTCGATAAAGATCTCCATCTGTTCGCAGACGGTATCCTGACCGGTGTAGTCAGCCAGCTTCTTGGGGCGGATAGCCCGGTCAATAATGTCATCCTCACGGGCAGCACTGGCCGAGATGAGGCGGTCTGCTTCAATCATCAACTACCTCATACCAGGCTACGCAGGGATTCACGGATGATATCTTCCACCGACATCCCCTCTTTGGCGATCTTGCTGACAATCTGACTCGCCTGCTGCGGCTTGTAACCGAGGGCCACCAGCGCACTGGCCGCCTCCTCGGTCACATCCGGTGCCCGCAATTCGGGCTCACTGGCTGGCAAGGTGACCATGGCCGGGGAGAAGAGGTCGTGACTGACCCAGCCTTTGAGACGATCCTTCATCTCCACCACCAGCCGCTCGGCGGTCTTCTTGCCGACTCCCGGCAGTTTGACCAGAGAGCTTATCTCTTCACGTTCGACACTCAGCACGAATTGGGTAGCTGTCATGCCGGAGAGAATAGCCAGCGCCAGCTTGGGGCCGACTCCGTTGGTCTTGATCAGCTCGCGGAACAGCGCCCGCTCCTGTTTGTGGTTAAAACCATAGAGCAGCTGGGCATCTTCCCGCACCACGAAGTGAGTATGGATGGTCGCTTCCTTGCCGATCTCCGGCAAATCATAGAAGCAGCTCATCGGCATCTGTACCTCATAGCCAACCCCGCCCACTTCCAGCAGGACCTCGGGGGGCTGCTTTTCAATGACAATGCCTCTCAAGCGACCAATCACGGCTCTCTCCTCACCAATACAACTATTCGTAAATTGGCTCATAGCATAAAGAATAACTGGATAAGTATCCAGCATAGGGCAGCAACACCCGCGTAGTCAGAGAGGCTTTTTATCCCATTTTCCACCATGCTTGATCGGGTGCAGCCAGTGCACGGGATGTTTCAGCGCCGCACCGGCCCCCGAGCGGGGGATAAACCACTACACTAAACCCGTTCGGAACCGAAACTGGTGCCAATGTCGATACCAAGGAAGGCCATCACATGAAAATTGTTACCACCTCCAATCTGGGTCTTGCCATATTGCTCGGCTGTACGCTGGGCATGGGGGTCGTTGGCTGGTATGGCAGCCAGCGGCTAGCCAATCTGCTCTCCTACGTACTGGGCGCCGCCTGGCAGACCGCCGACGGTGCCATGGAGGGCTCCATAGAGCTGGGCAACCAACAGCTACAGATTCAGAAGATGCAAAACGGAACCCCGCTCAATCGCGCCGAACTCGATGCAGCCAAGGCGGCGACCGATGACGCGCTGGCCCGGGTCAGCCAGGGGCAGCTCATTGATGGTGCGGCCCTTGCCACCATGGAACAGCACAAGCAGGACTATCAACAGCAACAAGAGAAGCTGCTGGCGCTCTATCACGCCTATACCGAGGTGGATCAGGCACTGCATCACAACGCCGATCTGATGGCCCGCCTCTCGACCCAGCTGGAGGTGATTGGCGACGGCGCGGTCGAGGCGCTGACCCAATCCCCCGACCAGACCATCAGCTGGAACAGCGGCCTCTCCACTCGCTGGGAAGCGGCCGACGGGGGGATGGAATCCAACATAGGCTTTTTGCGCCAGCTCTATGCGCTGGAGAAGATGCGCAGACAAGGAGTCACAGAGGCGATCAAGGCCGAGCTGAAAGAGGCGACCGATTTCTACCACGAAGCGGTCGACAGCATGCTCGGCACCGGGCTGTTCGATATCGAGGGAACCGGCGAATTTGCCGGCAAGACACTGTCGGCAGAGTATCACGCTCTGTTGGCCCGGCATCAGCAACTGATGGGACAGTGGGTCGATGCACTCGGCAGCTATCAGACCCAGCAGTCCGCCTATGAGGTCAGTGCCGATAAGCTGCGACAACAGCTGGTTGCCATCGAGGAGAGCGGCGATGCTACCGTAGAGGATCAGGTAGCCCAGCTCAACGGCATCATCAGCCAGACCCGAACCCTGCTGCTGGGTGGCCTGCTGCTGAGCCTGATCATGGTCACTCTCTGCGGCTTCTGGCTGACCCGCAAGCTGGTGACCCCGCTGCTGCAAGTGGACAAACGAATGCAGGATATCGCCGCCGGCGAGGGAGATCTCAACGCCCGCATCAACCTGCAACGGGATGACGAGATAGGCTCGCTGGCCAACAGCGTGGATCGTTTCATCGAGAAATTGCAGAAGATGATCAGCTCCACCATGGACAACAACCAGCACATCAGCGAACACGTTCACACCTCGGTCAACCGGGTGGAGGCAATCAGCCAGAGCAGCCGCCAGACCGCCGAACATGCGCTGGCCCTGCACCACGACAGTGAACAGATGGTGCAGGTCGCCACAGGTATCTCGGACAACTGCAGCATGGCGGCCCACAATGCCAATGAGGTGCGCCAGCTGACCACCGAGAGTAGCCAGTATGTCGCCTCCGCCAGCGCGGGCATGCAGCGGGTGGTACAGGAGGTGAGCGAGTGTGCCATCGCCATCAACTCCCTCAAGGAGCAGGCGGGTCAGATTGGCCAGATCATCTCCACCATCAGCGGCATCTCGGAACAGACCAACCTTCTGGCCCTCAATGCGGCCATCGAAGCGGCCCGCGCGGGGGAGATGGGACGTGGCTTTGCGGTGGTTGCGGACGAGGTGCGCACCCTGGCCAATCGCACCGCGACATCAAGCGCCGAGATCAGCCAGGTGATCAGCAGCATCCAGCAGCAGACCGAGACCGCCTACCTGATGATGCAGCGCAACCTCAAGACGGTGGAGTCCGGCATGCAGGACTCCGAGAACACCAAGCAGATCCTGTTCAAGGTGGAAGGCGCCATCGACCAGCTGGCCGACATGGTGCAGCAGGTGGCCGTAGCCACAGGGCAACTGTCACACACCCTGAGCCACTCCTCTGACAAGGTCTCCGGCATCAGTCTGCAAGCCAGAACCGGCGAACAGGAGGCACAGGAGTGCCTGCAGCTCGCCTCCTCGCTCCATCAAGCCAGCCTGCTGCAACAGCGCCTGCTCTCCCAGTTCAGGGTCTGACCCCTTTCAATAGCAAAGATGCCACTCATATGAGTGGCATCTTTTTGTTACCGGTCGCTCATTCCTGCCGCCTTAACTTCCTTAACGTCCTGTGGCCAGTTGAACAGCCAGGCTCAGCATGATTATGCCAACCAGCAGATCGATCCCCTGCTGCACCCGACTGCGGGCCAGCCAGGGCGCCAGTGCCGCAGCACCCAGCGCCAGCGAGTAGAACCACACCAACGAGGCCAGCATGGCCCCCGCAGCAAAGGCCGGACGCAGGGACTCGCTTACCTGACTGCCAAGGGAGCCGAGCAGCATCAATGTATCGAGATAGACGTGAGGATTGAGCAGCGTAACTCCCAGCGTCATCGCCAGCACGCTTTTGGCACCCATCTGCTGAGCAGAATCGGCAAGCCCCTCCCCTTTACCACGCCAGGCACTGAGCAGGGAACGGCCACCAAACCAGCCGAGAAACAGCACACCACCCCAGGTAAGCAGCGCCATACCGAGGGGGCTGGCGGCCAGCACATTGGCTCCGCCAAATACACCAATGGCAATCAGGGTGAGATCGCAGAAACTGCAGAGCGTGGCCGTCAGCAGATGGTGATTGCGATGGATGCCCCGGCTCAGCACAAAGGCATTCTGGGCGCCGATGGGGATGATCATGGCAAGACCGATGGTAAAGCCTTGCAGTGTCGTTGCGAGCATTATGGAGAGTACCGTTCGAAATGATGAATGAGCGGCACTATAGCGATGGCAGTTCCTTCTTAGAAATTCATTGATTTACTGATTGATTCATTTTGCTAATCACTTGGAGTCACCAAAAGCCCCATCCGAAACCAATAGTCAATAGCAGGATCTGACAATTGAGTCCCCCTGCTTCTGCCCCGAGAATCAACAGGTTCTATTGCATCAGTTTAGGGAAGTTGGTGACAACAACCTGTTCAAGATTCGGCAGCAAAATGCCACTGCTAATCCCCTTGGCAATGGCTTGATAGCGATTCATTGATCCGGTTTTGCGAGTGACCTGATTGAGGTGGTAATTCACCGTACGCTCGGTGATCCCCAAAATGCAGGCGATCTCCCCCGATGTTTTCCCCTCACTGGCCCAGAACAGGCATTCGGTCTCGCGATCCGTCAGGGCGGCTTGTTGATCCGAATCCCTCAGGCGCACAACCCTGATCGCAGCCTCGAAGATGTAATTGGCCATCCAGGAGAGGATCGGCGAGGACTCCAGCAGCAGATCGCTCGAAGCCCGCTCGGAGGTGATAAAGGAGAGGATTCCGTTCTCCCCGGCTGCGCCGTGCAGAGGGAAGGAGATGCCATTGCGCAATCCGAACTCGGCGGCCAGTCCCATCACATCCATGCTTCCCTCTTGCAGAAAGCGAGCCCGCTCATCGAGGCGGTTCCAGTAAATGGGCAGCGTCTGCTTGCGTGCCAACTGAATCACAGGGTCACACGCCAGCATGTTGTTATCGGTATAGGTCTGTACCCAGGAGATAGGGCACTGATTAAACAGTACCACTTTGGGTCTTTGCATCGACATCGGAATGATCAGGGTAAAGCCGTAATAGTCATAACCCATATCGACCGTAAAGCGACCGATCAATCCGGCAAGACGGTCACCATCCGTCACCGAAGTGAAATGTTCCAGATACTCAAACAGTTGCTCTTGTTTCATATGCTAGCCCCCCTAGCCAAGCTTCTGATTATAACGGCGAACAGGCAGAGAGAGAGTTCATAATGTTGGTTTTCAAAGGAAAATTGAGAGATCACCCACGAAACGCCGTAGAGAACGAACTCTATCAATTTCGAAATCGCGTCTTTTCCGACCGGCTAGGCTGGGACGTCGAGTCTTACCACGGTTTGGAACGCGACCGCTTTGACACGCCAGACACCCATTGGGTACTGGTCGAAGATGAACAAGGAGTCTGCGCCTGTATCCGTCTGCTCAGTTGCGCCAGCGCCTATATGTTGCCCAGCATTTTTCCCACCGCCCTTGCCGGTGAAAATGCGCCCCGCACTCCCGAGATCTGGGAACTCACCCGTCTGGCTATCGATGCGACCCGCGCTCCGTGCATGACCAATGGTGTCAGCGAGCTGACCTGCGTGCTCCTTCGGGAAGCCTATGCGTTTGCTACAGCCAACGGCATCAAAGAGTTTGTTGGTGTAGCCAGCCTGCCCGCAGAACGCATTTTCCGCCGTCTCGGAATCCCTATGGCTCGTCTGGGCCACCGCCAAGCGGTAGATCTCGGTGCAGTTAAAGGTGTCGGCCTGCGCTTTTATCTGGATGAGCGATTTGCCCTGGCGGTCTCGCAGCCGCTCATCGGACACTATCAAACTGCCACCTATCGCTCGCATGAGTTAGCGGCCCAGATATAAAAAATCCCGGGAAAACAGGCCCGGGATAAACGTATCGCTGTATCGCTATGACCCCGCAGGGCTGCCCCCTGCGGTCTCTAGCAGTATGCCTTCCTTACAAGACAGACCACCACTGTCAGATATCACAGCGCAACGCCCCTTCCACCGCCCATTGTTGTCCCCTGCCGAGTGACGTAGAGTCAGCCCTTGGGCAACGGAAGGGGGAGAAGATGAAAGAGCTGGACTACAAACTGCTGCGGGCGCTAGATGCGGTACTGCAGGAGCAGAACTTCGATCGGGCGGCCAAGTCGCTCCATATCACCCAGTCGGCCATCTCCCAGCGGATCAAGCAGCTGGAGCAACAGTTTGCCGAGCCGCTGCTCATTCGCAGCCAACCACTGCAGGCCACGCCACTCGGCCAGAAGCTGCTGGCCCACTATCGGCAAGTACATCAGCTTGAGCTCGAACTGGCGGGGGAGCTGGCCCCCGATGAGCCGCAGGGGCCAATCCGGATCAGTATCGCTGTGAACGCCGACAGCCTGGCCACCTGGTTTCTGCCCGCCATTGCCCCCTTGTTGAGACAGCACCCCATCGAGCTCAACCTGCTGGTCGATGACGAGAGCCGCACCCTCGACAAGGTCCGCGAGGGTCAGGCCTTTGGTGCGGTCAGCCTGCATCCCCAGCCGCTGGCGGGTTGCTGCGTCGACGAGCTCGGTGAGATGAACTATCTGCTTACCGCCAGCCCCGCCTTCGTTGCCCGCCACTTCCCTCACGGCCTGACCCGGGAGGCACTGGCCAAGGCACCGGCGGTAGCGTTCGATCAGCGCGATGACATGCATGTGAGCTTTATGAGGGAGCACTTCGGGCTGGAGCCGGGCGGTTATCCCTGCCATACGGTCCACTCGTCAGAGGCCTTCGTCGCCATGGCCGAACAGGGGTTGGCCTATTGTCTCATCCCCGAATTGCAGATAAGAGGCCAGCTGGCAGGCGGGTCACTACTCAACCTCAGTCCCTACCACGTCCTGACGGAACGCCTCTACTGGCACCGCTGGGTACTGGAAAAAGGGGTTCACAAGCAGCTCTCCCAACGCCTTATCGACCATGCCAGATCGCAGTTGAAACCACGCTGAGCAGGCCATTCACCTTGGCTTTGCAGGGCTAAAAACGTATAGTGCTGGGCGATCCTTCATCAGGTCTCCACCCAGGTTTTCACTTCAGGTTCCTCACTTATGTTCCAAGACAATCCGCTGCTGGCCCAGCTCAAGCAACAAATCCGCGAAAACATCCCGAAGAAAGAGGGTGTGATCCGCGCCTCGGACCGGGGCTTCGGCTTTCTGGAAGTCGATGAGAAGACCAGCTATTTCGTGCCGCCTCCCTACATGAAGAAGGTGATGCACGGTGACCGGGTGACCGCCCTGATCCGCACCGAAAAAGAGAAGGAAGTGGCCGAGCCGGATACCCTGCTGGAGCAGTCCGTCACCCGCTTCGTGGCCCGGGTCAAGATGTTCCGCGACCGCCTCAACGTGGTCGCCGACCACCCGCTGATCAAGGATGCCATCAAGGCCCGCGTCAAGAAGGGTCTGGATGAGAAAGAGTTCAAGGAAGGTGACTGGGTGGTAGCTACCCTCAAGCGCCATGCGCTGGTCGACGGCAACTTCTCTGCCGAGATCATCCAGAAGATCGCCGCCCAGGAAGATCACAATGTGCCCTGGTGGGTGGTGCTGGCGCGCCACAATCTGGCCCAGGTAGAGCCGGCTGATTTGCCGGAGTGGAAGGTGATCGAAGAGGAAGAACTGCCCCGTCGTGACCTGACCAAGGTGCCCTTCTTCACCATCGATGGTGCCAAGACCAAGGACATGGACGATGCGCTGGCCATCACCAAGCTGGACAACGGCTGGGAGCTGCTGGTCGCCATCGCTGACCCGACCGCCTATGTGGCCGAAGGGAGCGAGCTGGACAAAGAGGCGGCCCAGCGCGCCTTTACCGTCTACATGCCGGGCCGCAACGTGCCGATGATCCCGCGCACCCTCTCCGACGAGCTTTGCTCCCTGAAAGAGGGCGAGGAGCGCAACACCCTGTGCGCCCGTCTGCTCATCGCCGAAGATGGTCTGCTACTGGAGGAGACCGAGTTCTTCGCCGCCCGCATCTGCTCCCATGCCCGCCTCAACTATGACGACGTCTCCGACTGGGCCGAGCATGGCAAAGAGCTGTCTATCGACGCAGGCGTACTGGCCCAGCTGCCGCTGATGAAGGCGATGACCGAAGCACGCATCGCGTGGCGCACCGAGCATGCGCTGGTATTCCCGGATCGTCCCGACTACGACTTCGAGCTGGGCGAGAATGGCGAAGTGCTGGCCATCCACGTCGAGCCGCGCCGCATCGCCAACCGCATGGTGGAAGAGTCGATGATCGCCGCCAACATCTGCGCCGGTCGCGTGCTGGGCAAGAGCGTCGGTTACGGCATCTTCAACGTTCACACCGGCTTTGACGAAGAGTCCCTCGACGGCGCCATCGACCTGCTGAAGAGTGCCGAAGCCCCGTTCGAGCGCGACGAGATCGCCAGCCTCTCCGGCTTCTGCGCCCTGCGCCGCTGGATCGACAACCTCGACACCCGCTGGCTGGATGGCAAGATCCGCCGCTTCCAGAGCTATGCGCTGATGTCCTCCGAACCGGGCGCCCATTACGGTCTGGGTCTGGATGCTTACGCCACCTGGACCTCCCCGATCCGTAAATACGGCGATATGGTCAACCATCGTCTGCTCAAAGCCGTCATCGCCGGCAAGACCCCGGGCGAGCGCCCGAGCACCGAGCTCACCGAGCACCTGACCGCCTGCCGCCGTCTGCACCGCATGGTGGAGCGCGACATCGGCGACTGGCTCTATGTTCGCTACCTCAAGGCCGATGCTGGCACCGACAAGGTGTTCAACGCCGAGATCATCGACGTGATGCGTGCTGGTCTCAAGCTGCGTTTGCAGGAGAACGGCGCCGTGGTCTTCATGCCTGCCCGTCACATCCTCGACAACAAGGATCGACTGGAGTGCAACTGGGACAACGGCCGCGTCTATCTGGACAAGACTGAGGTGGTCTACGAGCTCGGCCAGATCATCGAGGTGAAGCTGACCGAAGCGGTGGAAGAGACCCGCTCCCTTATCGCCAAGCCGGCGGTGGAGTTGGTGCCGGGCCCGGCACCGGAAGCCCCGGCGACCGAGAGTGCGCCAGCCGATAGCAGTGAAACGCCCGCTGAGGCTGCCCCCAAGGCAGAATAAGCCGCTCAGAATGATCTGATCTGCCGAGAGCCCGCCATCGTGCGGGCTCTTTTTTGCCCGGCATCCCGCCCTACAAGCTGCCATATATACCGTTATGGCACACAGTTTTATCCACGATTGGCAGAGAACGCAGTGAATGTCTCCACCAGCAGGGCTGAAAGCAACCGTTATGTGCGCTGCATCTCCTTTCTGACATATTAATCAAGGAGAAATATGTCTATACTCGCTTGGGTACAATCCAAGGGATATTGGTATGCAGGAATGGGACCCGGAACACTTCACCAACTTTGCTCAGTTATGCGAAGTGAGCCTCGCCACCATCCGTGAAAAGACCGATGCCGAACGCCTCTACCTCTGGCTGAAAGCCCCCGAACCGCAGCTCTACAGTTTTCAGCTCGATCAGGGGCTGACCACGCTTGATCTCGCCCATCTCGGTCAACTGACCCTGCCCCACCACCTGATCGACAAGGCGATGGAGAAGGGACAACTGGTGATCGAGCAACTCCAAGCACCGCCGGATCCCGGCGAAAATGTGGAGCCCGCCCAGCCGCAGTTACGCGCCTGTTTCCCTCTCAAGCGTCACATGAAGCTGGAAGGGGTCATCTATCTGGAGACCCGCCGCCGCATCGATCGCCTCTCCTCCCACCAGCGTCAGGGCATCCAGCTCCTTATCCACTATCTGACTGCCGAGCTCAGCAATCACCTGCTCTCCAGCCAGGTCAATCAGGAGCGGGACCAGCGGCTCCATACCCAGACCGATCTGGTTCAGAGTCAGGCACTGCAAGGCTCCTTCCTCACCATGTTGCAGGCGCTGCACATGGTAAGCGTTACCCTCTCCCGCAGTCGCAGCGAGAACGATCTGCTGCGGGATGCCGTGCTGCTGGCCCGCAAGGAGCTGCAGTTCGATCGGGTCGCCATCTTCCTGATCGAACCCGATGGCAAGACCATGCGCGGCACCTGGGGCACCAGCGAAGAGGGCGAGCTGATGGATGAACACAACTTCATCAGCCCCATTCCGGATCACCCCACGGTGCAAGAGGCGCTCAGGCGCAAGGATTACGTGCTGGTGATGGAAGATACCCCCCTCTACTACGAGAAGCAGCAGGTGGGCCGTGGCTGGAACGCCATGGTATCGCTATGGGATGGCACCACTCCCATCGGCTGGATCGCCGCCGACAACCTGCTCTGGCACCGGCCGCTCAAGGCCTATCAGAGCGAGATCTTCAAACAGTACGCCGCCATCCTGTCACAACTGCTGATCCGCCAACGTACTCAGGAGCAGCTGGAAACCCTCAACCGCCAGCTGGAGGCCCGGGTCGCCGAGCGCACCATGCAGCTGGCCGAGACCAACCGTGCGCTGGAGGAGGCCAATCACCGCCTCTCCCTGTTGTCGCTGGAAGATCCCCTCACCGGCATCGCCAACCGGCGCCAGTGGGACATCACCATGCAGCGGGAGTGGGAGTGGGCACGACGCACCCAGAACCTGCTGGCGGTATTGATGATCGATGTGGACGAGTTCAAGGCCTACAACGACCACTTCGGCCATGCCAAGGGGGATCTCTGCCTGCAACAGGTGGCCCATGTGCTGCGGGATGCTGAACGGCGCTGCACCAATCTGGTTGCCCGTTACGGCGGCGAGGAGTTCGTCATTCTGCTCTGCGCCCCCCAACCCGGTGAGGCCGAACAGCTGGCCGGACGGATCCACGATGGTCTTGCCCGCTTGAAAATGCCCCATCCCGCCTCGCGGGTTGCTGATTTCATTACGGTTAGCATAGGCTTTAGCTATCTGGTTCCCTCCCAGGACGGAGCATGGCAGACCCTGACCGAACAGGCTGACCAGGCGCTCTACCACGCCAAGTCACAAGGGAGGGCGCGCACTCTGGCCTATCGGTGATCCCATGCTGTTGCGTCGCTACCCTATCTTCAATCGTCGCCTGGCTCTGGTGGCCTACGGCATCGACTATCAGCTCAGCTCACCGGCCGAATGGCCTTCACTGGCGCAACATTGCCGCCTGCTGGCACAGGGGCGTCAATATCTGGTGCCCTTCACCCACGAACAGCTCGATGAACAGCGTCCCATGCTGCTGGATCAGGACGCGATCCCGCTGGTTGAAGCCTCCAGTGAACGCCAGCCCAACTCGTTCCCGGTGCTGGAGCAGTGGCGCGACAGTCGGCGCAGACTGGCGGTGCACGGCGCCAACCGGGATCCACGCTGGCTCGGCGCCAGCCGCCTGCTGGTGTACTGGATGGGGGAAGAGGGGATCTGCCAGCCCACCGAGCACAAGCGGATGGCGCTGAACATCGAAACCTGGGCGGATTTTCTCCCGCTGCGGGAGGCGGGGGTCGACTTCTTTGCCGGCGGCTTTCTCGCCCGTCCCGAGCTGGTCAATCAGCGGGCCAACCAGCCCGATATGGCGCTGGTACAGCAGATCCTCCAGCTCATCTGCCACGAGGAGTTCTCCTTCGCCCAGGTAGCCCGCCTGCTGGAGCAGGATGCCTGGCTGCCCGGCCTGCTGCTCACCTACGTCAACGCCCCCGGCTTCGATCATGCCGCCCCCATCACCTCGGTACCCCGCGCCCTCTCCTATCTGGGGGAGCAGGAGATCCGCAAGTTCGTGCTGATCAACGGTCTGGCCCGGGTGAGCCAGCACATGCCGGAGGCCTGCACCCGCATGGCCATCGCCCGCGGCCGCTTCTGCGAGTTGATTGCCCTCACCGCCCTCGGTAAAGCGGAGGCCAGCTGGGCCTTTCTGGTAGGCCTGGTGCTCGATGGCTCCCTGCTGTCGGAGCCGCTGATGGCCCACCTGCCCAAGAGCGTGCAGCGCGCCATCGAACTGCACGAAGGGCCACTCTTTCATCTGTTTCAGCTGGTCAGCACCTATGAACAGGGCAACTGGGCCCTGCTGGAACAGCTTGCCCCCAAATATCAACTCAATCCGGCCCAGCTCACCCCCGTCTATTTTCAGTCACAAATGTGGGGGCAAGCGTTTCTCACCAGCTAGGTGATGGCGAGGCGGGGAGCCACTGGCTAGAATGGGCTCCTTTTTTTCAGAGACTGACCCGCACCATGACGCTTTCCGGATTCCAAGGCCTGGTCTTTGACCTTGATGGCACCCTGGTCGACTCCATGCCGCTGCACCTCGCCGCCTGGGAACATACCGCCCGCGAGTTTGGCTTTCACTTCGACGCCGACTGGTTCTATGAACTGGGTGGCATGCCGAGCCGCAAGATAGCCCTGCTGGTGGCACAGGAGCAGCAGATCCCCCTCGATCCGATCGAAGTCACCCGCTGCAAGACCGCCCACTATGTGGCCAACCTGCACAAGGCGACCGTCTTTCCGGCCATGCAGGCGCTGGTCGAGCGCTATCATGGCGTCATCCCGATGGGGATTGGCACCGGCTCGCCGCGCATAAATGCCGAGGCGGTGCTGCGCAACACTGGGCTGGATCGCTACTTCTCTGTGGTGGTCACCGCAGACGATGTGGAGCTGCACAAGCCCAATCCGGACACCTTCCTGCTGGTCGCCAGCAAGCTGGGGGTCGAGCCATCAGGCTGTCTGGTGTTTGAAGATACCGGTATCGGGGTACAGGCCGGAGAAGCGGCGGGTATGCAGACCTGCATGGTCAAAGAGGGTCAACCGGTTGGCATAACCGCGTAGTGCGGAAAAAAATATCGCCCAGCAAGGGGCGATAACCGGAACCAGCTCTCATACGGGACATGAATGAAAATGAGAGCAGGTTCCGTCAGCCGCTGACGCAGGGCGCGTCAACGGGGCGTGCGGGGCAGACGATTACTCGTTGTTGCCGCCGCCCTGATTGTCGTCATAACGACCCGGCGCACCGTGGGGGCGCGGCGCCATGGAGACACGTGGCTTGCGAGCACGCTGGATATTCACCTGCGGACGGCCGGTGTGCATGGCGATGGTGGAGATCTTGGCCTTGTAGACCAGCTGCTGGTTACCATGAGCATCGGTCAGCAGCACGCTGTACTGGTCGAACCCACTGATGGTGCCTTCCAGCTTGATGCCGCTCACCAGAAAAATAGCGACCTGACTGCGGTTCTTGCGCAACCAGTTGAGGGCAGAATCTTGCCCGTTCCCGAGGGAGAAGGCTTGCTCAATCGTGGAGTAGCTGGGGGATTCAGTTGTCATAAATTATTGTCCCGCGGAAAAAAAGTGGCGTTTGATTGTGCTAAATGGGCACTGGCTTGTCAAAGTCATTCTCACTCCCGCCAGCAATAGCGGCCTCCGGGGGCTGGTCGCTGACCAGCACAACTGCGATAATCGCCAGCTCTGGCTCTACCACGGGCCTTATCTGGGGTTTTATCTTGCATCCGGTTTCACACCAACACCACACCACCTATGTCCATGATGCCACTGCCTGCGAAGAGTGTGACCTGCTGATACCGGCCACACCGCTCGAGGTGGGACAGGCCAGCTGCTGCCCCCGTTGTGGGCACACCCTGAGTCGCCACCTGCCACAGCAGGAGTTGCGGCCGATCTCCTACGGGTTCGCGGCACTCATCATGTTCGTGCTCGCCAATGCCTTTACCTTTATGTCCTTCTCGGCCAAAGGGGTGGGCCAGGAGATGACCTTTTTGCAGAGCATCACCACCCTGGTGGATGAGGGCTATCTGTTTCTCGGCGCGGTATTGAGCCTGACCCTGATCGGCCTGCCGCTGGTTTATATGGGGTCCATCATGCTGGTGCTGTGGCGGGTCGATAAAGATCTGCACAGCAATGCCCTGCGCTCCCTCGGCCGTCTGCTCTGCCGGATCAAACCTTGGCTGATGGTGGATGTCTTTCTGGTGGGGGTGCTCATCTCGCTGGTCAAGCTGATGGGGATGGCCGACATCAAGATGGGGCTGTCATTCTGGGCTTTCGTCGGTTACACGGCGCTGCTCATCAAGATGATCTCCTCACTGGATCAGATGTGGCTGTGGCAGCGGCTGTTCGGCCCAACCGAGTCACGGGATATCGACCCGGAAGCGGGCGCGCTGGAGTCCGGTCTGGTGGGCTGTCATATCTGTGGCGCCCTGAGCGAGGTGGGTAGCCACAGCTGCTCCCGCTGCGGCGGCAAGCTGCATGCCCGCAAGCCGGGCGGCCTGAACCGTACCTGGGCGCTGCTGTTTACCTCCGCCATTCTCTACATTCCGGCCAACGTCTATCCCATCATGGATACGGTGTTTCTCGGTGATGACAGCCCCTCCACCATCCTCGGAGGTGTGGTGCTGCTCTGGGCCATGGGCTCCTACCCCATAGCTGCGGTGATCTTTTTCGCCAGCGTGGTGGTGCCGCTGGTGAAAATACTGGCGCTATTCTGGCTTTGCTATATGGTGCAGCGCGGCAATGTCACCTCCCCCCTCGGCAAGCTCAAACTCTATCGCATGACCGAATTTGTCGGACGCTGGTCGATGATCGACGTCTTCGTGGTGGCCATTCTGGCGGGCCTGATCCGGCTCGACAATCTGATGACCATCTACCCCGGCCCTGCGGCCGTCGCATTTGCAGGTGTGGTGCTGATCACCATGGTCGCCGCCATGAGTTTCGACTCCCGCCTGATCTGGGATTTACAACAAGGAGAACGCGAACGTGAGTGAGCGTAAAAAAAGGTGGAAACCGGGCTCTGACTTTCTGAGCTCTGCCGCCGCAATCTGGATGGTGCCCCTGCTGGCGCTGTTCATCGGTCTCTGGATGCTGTTCCAGCACTGGTACTCCCAGGGCCCCAGTTTCACCCTGACAGTCGCCACTGCCGAGGGCATAGTCGCTGGCAAGACGGTGATCCGCTCCCGCGAAGTGGACGTCGGCCGCATCGAAGCCGTCGAGCTGAGCGATGACTACAGCCATGCCGTGCTGAAAGGACGGCTGACCAATGCCGCCTCCGGCATGCTGCGCGGTGACAGCCAGTTCTGGGTGGTCAAACCCAGAGTGGGCCGTGAAGGGGTGTCGGGTCTGAGCACCCTGCTCTCCGGCGCTTATATCGAACTCGCCCCCGGCAAGAAAGGTCGGGCTCGGGACGAATACGCCATGCTCGACAAACCGCCACTCGCCTCCCTCGATGCCAAGGGGCTGCGTCTCACCCTCAGCAGTCGCGACACCCGCGCGCTGGGGGAAGGCTCCCCCATCAACTATCAGGGCTTCACCATAGGTCAGGTGGAAGAGGCGAAGTTCCTGCCGGAAAAGAGCGAGATGCAGTATCAAATCTTCATCCACGCCCCCTATGACATTCTGGTGAGCAGCAACTCCCGCTTCTGGATGACCCCGGGCTTCGAGGTCTCCATGAGCAGCGAGGGGATGAAGGTGAAGATGGATTCGCTGGAAAGCCTGATCGATGGCGGCATTACCATGGGTCTGCCACCCGGCTGGGCGCCTGGCGAGCCGGTCAAACAGATGGAAGGATTCACCCTGTTCCAGGATGAGGCGAGCGTGCTGGCCGGTAGTCTGGATCAGTTCATCGACTACGTCTTCCTGTTCGATGACAACGTGGGTGGCCTGCACCCGGGCGCGGCGGTGCAGTATCGCGGCATTCGGGTCGGTACCGTCATCTCCGCCCCCTACCTCATCGAGGACAAGGGCGTGCAGATCTTCAAGAGCCGCCAGATCCCGGTGCTGGCTCGCATCGAGGTGCAGCGCCTCTCCCACCGCTATGCCAAGGCGGAGAAGGATCAATGGCGAGCCCTGTTCGGCAAGCAGTTCAAGGAAGGGTTGCGTGCCAGTCTCAAGACCTCAAGCCTGCTGACTGGCGGCAAGATCATCGATCTCAACTTCTATCCGGACGCACCACGTTTCGAGCAGGCCAAGCTGGCCGGTTATCAGGTCTTCCCCACCGTGCAGGGCGGGCTGGATCAGATCGAGCGCAAGGTGAACCTCATCCTCGACAAGTTTGTCGACATGGACATGGCAACCACCCTGACCAAGGTCAACGGGTCACTCACCACCCTGGATGGCACCCTGAAGAACATCAGTGCAGTCAGCGCCAACCTGAACAAGCTCACCGCCAAGGATTCCACCCAACAGCTGCCCGCCTCGCTCAACGAGAGCCTCAAGCAGTTGCAGGAGACCCTGCAGGCCTATGATGCCCAGTCGCAGACCAATCAGGACCTGCGCCAGTCGGTGCAGACCCTCAATCAGTTGATGCGCGAACTGCAGCCGCTGGTGCACTCCCTCAACGAGCAGCCCAGCTCGCTGATCTTCGATCGCGCGCATCCATCGGACCCTGAGCCCAAGCGAGGCAAACAATGAAAAAAGAGATCCTGACGCTGGCCTTGCTGGGCCTGCTGGCGGGTTGCAGCAGCCAGCCAAGCCTGCACTACTACTCGCTCGATGCCGACAGCCAGCAACCCGTGACGGCCCCGGCCCAACCGCAACACCAGTTGGTGCTGCGCCCGGTGGCACTGGCCAGCCAGCTCGACCGGATCAGTCTGGTCTATCAGCTGGAAGGGCAAGAGCTGCACTTCACCGAGTACCATCGCTGGGCCGGTGCGCTGGACGATCAGCTCAACCAGCTCACCCTTAATGGCCTCTCCACCCGCCTGCCGGGCTGGGTGGTACGGCAGGATGGCGCCCGCAAGGGGCCGGTGCTGACCATTCTGGTGGAGCGCTTTCAGGGCCGTCATGACGGCAGCGCCGTGCTGAGCGGCCGCTGGCGCCTGCTGGCGGAAGATGGCACCGTGCTGCGCGATGCTCCCTTCCGTCAGGAGCGGGTGCTGCCGGCCGATGGCTACAACGCACTGGTGAACGAGCTGGGTCAGGGCTGGCAACAGCTGCTCGACCAGATCGCCGCCGAGGTGCGCCAGAGCGCCAGCTAATCGCCCATCCGCCGATTGCAGAGATAAAA
>NZ_JBFODG010000024.1:27847-50052 GCF_040908215.1 Aeromonas sp. R5-4
GTCGTTTTTTTGTGGGCAAGAGTCGGGGGCGACTTATGCCTTGGCGGGCAAGCTCAGGCGGGCAACCGCTTCGACGTGCATGGAGTGCGGGAACATATCGACCGGTTGCACCTCGTCCAGCACGAAGCCCTGCTTGACCAGCCAGGCGAGGTCGCGGGCCAGGGTCTGCGGGTTGCAGGAGACATAGACCAGACGGCGGGGCGCCATGGCGACCAGGGTCTGCAATACGGCCTTGTCACAGCCTTTGCGGGGCGGATCCATCACCACCACGTCAGCGGTCACGCCCTGGGCGTGCAGCTCTGGCATCAGCTGCTCCGCCTTGCCGACGTGGAATTCGGTGTGCTCGATGCCGTTGAGGGCAGCGTTGCGACGGGCATCGCTGATGGCGCTCTCCACCGACTCGATCCCGACGACCTTGGCGGCCTTGCCAGCCAGGAACAGGGAGATGGTGCCGATACCGCAATAGATGTCGAACACCGTCTCGTTACCGGTCAGCTCGGCATAATCGAGGGCGCTGGAGTAGAGCACATCGGTCTGGGTCGGGTTGTTCTGGAAGAAGGAGAGCGGCGAGATCTCGAACTCGAGTTCGTGGATCTTGTCGCGGATCACCCCTTCGCCGAGCAGCACCCGGTTGGTGGCACCCAGAATGCGGTTGGTGCGCTCATCGTTGATGTTCTGCACCAGGGTTGTGACTGGCAGATCGCTCAGGGCTGCCAACAGTTCGGCTTCGAACGGCAGCGCCTCACCCAAAGTGACCAGCACCACCATCAGCTCGCCGCTCTTGAAGCCCTTGCGGGTCATCAGGTTGCGCACGCAGCCGCTGTGGTTCACTTCGTCATAGGCA
The DNA here is from genome assembly GCF_040908215.1 of Aeromonas sp. R5-4. Classification (NCBI taxonomy): domain Bacteria; kingdom Pseudomonadati; phylum Pseudomonadota; class Gammaproteobacteria; order Aeromonadales; family Aeromonadaceae; genus Aeromonas; species Aeromonas sp. R5-4. Next base: position 28,692 of record NZ_JBFODG010000024.1, read on the forward strand.
GCGATGTCATGCGCGCGCATCCAGTTGCGCACCCGGGCGTTGAGCTCCACGTGCAGCGGATCCTGCACCGCACAGTCATCGGCGGTGATGAGATCGTGAGAGTGCTTGCGATAAAAACCGATCTCGGCACCGGCATCGCAGCCACGCACCGCATATTGCGCCTTGTTGCGATAGGCGAACGGGCTTTCCATGCCAAGGATATCCTTGACCGGGGTGTCACCCAGCCCGGCCTGCTCCAGTGCGCTCTGCACCAGTGCCTGCTTGAGCTTGAGCTGGGCCGGATAGGCCAGCGGACGTACCTGACAGCCACCGCACTCGGTGTTGGGGCAGAAATCGGCAACCCGATCGGCAGAGGGCTGGAGCAGCTCGGCAACCTTGCCGTGCAGATAGTTCGGCTTGACCTCGGTCAGCTCCACCAGCGCCTGCTCACCGGGCAGCAGACCTTCGACAAACAGGGGGCGATCGAACAGGCGTCCTTTGCCATCTCCTTTGTCGGTCAGTTCCAGGATCTCGATCTGGTGTTGATGTCCCACTAACGGCATGAGCGGCTCCAAAAGTACTAAAAATGGGGGGTGATGGACGCGGAAAAGCCATGCCCATCGAGAAAAGGTGGCAGAGTTTAGCGGAGATCCGGCCAAATTGCAGGCATAAAAAGCCTGCTTGTTGTAATGGTCATTGCCCCAGGCTATCTGCCGGGCGTTGCCACCTTTCGGGTTGCGGCAAATTTAGCCCTTGGGCCATAACGCCCAGCCTGTTAAAATTCCGCCCTTGAAATTATCCTGGGCCCCGCGCCCGTTCTAGCTAAGGTCTACCGCGATGCGTACCAGCCAATATCTGCTTTCCACTCTCAAGGAAACCCCCTCCGACGCTGAAGTTGTCAGCCACCAGCTGATGCTGCGCGCCGGGATGATCCGTAAACTGGCCTCCGGCATGTATGCCTGGTTGCCAACCGGTCTGCGGGTACTGAAGAAAATCGAGAACATTGTTCGCGAAGAGATGAACAATGCTGGTGCCGTCGAAGTCTCCATGCCGGTGGTTCAGCCTGCCGAGCTGTGGCAGGAGTCCGGCCGCTGGGATGACTACGGTCCCGAGCTGTGCCGTCTGACCGACCGTCACAACCGTCCCTTCGTGCTGGGCCCGACCCACGAAGAGGTGATCACTGCGCTGGTGCGTTACGAAGTGAACAGCTACAAACAGCTGCCGCTCAATCTCTACCAGATCCAGACCAAGTTCCGCGACGAAGTGCGTCCCCGTTTCGGCGTGATGCGCGGCCGCGAATTCCTGATGAAGGATGCCTACTCCTTCCACATCGACAAGGAATCTCTGGTCGATACCTACGAGAAGATGCATGCTGCCTACTGCAAGGCGTTCACCCGCATGGGTCTGAACTTCCGTCCGGTACAGGCCGATACCGGCTCCATCGGTGGTACCGGTTCCCACGAATTCCAGGTGCTGGCCGAGAGTGGTGAAGACTTGATCGCCTTCTCCGATAGCTCCGATTACGCCGCCAACATCGAGATGGCCGAAGCGCTGGCACCGGCTGGTGAGCGCGCTGCCGCCACCGCAGCCCTGACCAAGGTTGCCACCCCGAACGTCCACACCATCGACGAAGTGGCTGCCTTCCTGAACGTGGCACCGACCGCCATCGCCAAGACCCTGCTGGTACTGGCAGAGGAAGATGAGCACGGCAAGCAGGCCGTCATCGCACTGGTACTGCGTGGCGACCACGAACTGAACGAAATCAAGGCAGAGAAACTGGCTGGCGTGGCCAACCCGCTGACCTTCGCCAACGACGAGCAGATTAAAGCTGCCGCCGGTTGCGACGCAGGTTCCATCGGCCCAGTCGGCTTTGCCGGTCGCATCATCGTCGATCGCAGCGCTGCCCATCTGGCGGACTTCGTCTGCGGCGCCAACGAGACCGGCTTCCACCTGACCGGTGCCAACTGGGATCGCGACATCGCTACCTATGAAGTTGCCGACCTGCGCAACGTGGTAGAAGGCGACCCGAGCCCGTGTGGCCAGGGCAAGCTGCTGCTCAAGCGCGGCATCGAAGTGGGCCACATCTTCCAGCTGGGTACCAAGTACTCCGAAGCGATGAAGGCGAGCGTGCTGAACGAAGCTGGCAAGTCCGTCACCATGGAGATGGGTTGCTACGGTATCGGGGTTTCCCGTCTGGTTGCTGCCGCCATCGAGCAGAACAACGACCAGTACGGCATCATCTGGCCGGACGCCATCGCCCCGTTCGAAGTGGCCATCGTGCCGATGAACATGCACAAGTCCGAGCGCGTGGCCGAGCAGGCACAGCAGTTCTACGCCGAGCTGAAAGCCGCCGGTGTGGACGTGCTGTTCGACGACCGTAAAGAGCGCCCGGGCGTGATGTTCGCCGACATGGAGCTGCTGGGCATCCCGCACGCCATCGTCATCGGCGATCGCGGTCTGGACAACGGCGTGGTGGAGTACAAGTGCCGCCGCACCGGCGAGAAGCAGGAAGTGGCCATCAGCGACATCATCGCCATGCTCAAGGCCAAGCTGGGCCGTTAATTCCGCCCTCTTCCCGATATAAAAAAGCGCGCCATTTGGCGCGCTTTTTGTTTCTGTGTGCTGACGACGGCAACCGGATGAAGGGTTGCCTCAGGGATTGCGACCGATAAAGAGGTCGGTCACGTGGCAGCTGCTTCTGGCTTCCAGTGCGTCGAGCATATAGGCCGCCGCATCTTCCGGAGTCATGAAGCCACTCGGGTCCACGTGATCCGAGTTGTCCCAGAATTCGCTGCGGATCCCGCTCGGGTAGAGGTTGACCAGCCGCAGTGGCGAGCTTTTCAGCTCGGCGCGCAAGGATTCGAGAAAGCCGCGCATCCCCCATTTGGAGGCACAGTAGAGGCTCTCGTTGGCCTTGCCCACCTGAGCGGCGGAGGAGAGCACATTGGCCAGCACTCCGCCTTTCTCCCCGATAAGCCGCACCGTCTGCTGAGCCACCAGAATGGTGGAGATGAGATTGCTCTCCACCACCCGGCGGATCTGCTCGGCGGTGTAGACACCGACCGGGCCAAACTCGCCCACCCCGGCGCAGTGGATCACCATGTCGGGCTGCCCGCCCCACTCCACCGCTGCAGCGAAGGCGACGTCGACCTCTTCATGGTGCGCCAGATCGGCAGCGATGCCGATCACCGCGCTGCCGAGCAGTTGCTCCTGCTCCTGCAGTCGCTGATAACGGCGCCCCATCATGGAGACCTGATAGCCCCGCTCAACCAGACCTATGGTCAGCGCCCGGCCGAGACCAGAACCGGCACCTGTCACTATGATGTGGCCCATTATCGCTCCTCGTCGTCAGTTGACGGTCAGATTAGAAAGTGAATTCGCCGCCCATGAACCAGCCATCGACAGACTGATCGATATTGGCGAAGTCGACCTTGGCTTCACGCCAGCCGGCACGCAGCTTGATCGGCATGGAGGAGAACTTGTAGGAACCACCCAGACGGTAGTCATAGTTGTCCGCATCGTGAGTGCGCAGATCGCCGAAGAAGGCGATGCCGGTGCCCGGGATCTTCACTTCACTGCCGGCATAGGCCATCAGGGTATCTTCGTCATAACCCTTGCGACCGGAGTAGACCTGCTCGCCATCGTAGTGACGACCGGTCATACCCAGATCGATCTTGAACAGATCGTTGTTGAACAGACGGTAGTAGAGGCTCAGATCGTAGGCAGTCAGATCGTTTTTGAAGTTGCCGCCGGAGGTGCTGAAATCGGAGACTTCAAACTTGGCGTTCGGCAGGAAGATGATGCCGTGTTCCAGTTGCAGATAGCCGTTCCAGTTGTAGCTGTCGTCATAGCTGCCATCAGCACTGGTGCCATAAGCCTGACCACTGCCCTTGGCGGCCCATACGTCGGCACCGGCGGCAAAACGCCAGTCGTCAGCGGCCATGGCACTCTGGCTGCACAGAGCCAGCACAAAACCGGCAATCAGCGTCTTTTTCATTACGTCACTTCCTCTTGCATACATGGAAAAGAGCACTATTTTACTCGGTGCAGCCAAAATACCCAGCGTCAATCCTGAACAAACGACGACAAATGTCAGTGCTTCATATGCTTCATCTCTGCCATCGGCTCAATCGGCTTCACCGGCAGTGACAGATCCAGCTTCTGACCATCATCCATGGTGAGGGTGAGCGGGAAAGGGGTCTGCTCGGAGAGCGCGCCCACCTCGAACAGCATGATGTGCAGGCTGCCCGGTTTCAGCACCGCCTCGCCCTTGGCCGGGATCTCGATATTCTCGACCTGACGCATCTTCATCACACCATTTTCGTGCAGATGAGTGTGCAGCTCGGCACGCCCCGCCGCAGCAGAAGCCGCCGCCACCAGCTTGACCGGCTGATCGGCGTCATTCTTGAGCACCATAAAGGCGGCGGTGTTGGGGGAACCCGGCGGCAACAGGCGCACATAGCCGTCGACAGCCTCGACCTTGGCCAGTGCAGGCGCCGTCATACCCAGAACCAGCAGAGAATAAAACGCACGTTTAAACATGGTTGAAATCCTTTTATGATGTTGTTAAACGGCACCAAGGTTACCCCAGCAGCAACCTTTTTTGCACCTTTCAATAACAAGGATTTAGACATGGCCCCCATTCTCATTGCCGAGCAGCAGGATGGCTTGCTCACCCTGACCCTCAACCGCCCCGACAAGCGCAACGCTCTCAATACCGAGCTCTATAAGCAACTGGTGGCAGCGCTGCGAGAGGCGGCAGCCGATGAGGAGGTGCATGTCCTGCTGTTGCAGGGGCAGCAAGATTGCTTTACCGCGGGCAATGATCTGACCGATTTCATGGGCAAAAGCGCGCTGGAGCCCGATGACCCCATACTGCAGTTCCTCCACACCCTAGCGGATTTCCCCAAACCCGTGATCGCCGCTGTTGGCGGCCCGGCGGTGGGGATTGGCACCACCATTCTGCTGCACTGCGATCTGGTCTATCTGGGGGATAATGCCCGCTTGCAGCTTCCTTTCGTCGAGCTGGGGCTGGTGCCGGAGTTTGCCTCCAGCCTGCTGCTGCCGCGTCTGGTGGGGCACCTCAAGGCAGCCGAGCTGTTGCTGCTGGCCGAGGCGATTGATGCCGAGGAGGCGCTGCGACTCGGGCTCGCCAACAAGGTGGTGGCGGCCGATGGATTGCTCTCCCTTGCCCGCGAGCAGGGGCTGAAGCTGGCGGCCAAACCGCCCAGAGCGCTGCAAAAGAGCAAGGCGCTGCTGAAACAGGAGCTTAAACAGGCGGTGCACTTCGTCATCGATCTGGAAGCGCGCGCCTTCGCCCAGGCACTGCAAGGGGAAGAGGCGCAACAGCGCATCGCCCAGAAACTCAAACGGCGGGGCTGAGCCTCGCCCCAATCCGTTCAGTTGAGTCGAAAACGGCCGATCAGCTCGCAGCCCTGCACCTTGTCCTGCAGCTGGATCAGCCGGGCAATTTCCGGATTGGGGTGGCGCTTGAGAAAGGCGAGCAGGGCCCCACGGCAGCAACCCAGCTCGCTGATCAGTGCCTCGCACTCCCGGTTCGGGCACTGCGGCACCAGCGCAGTCACCAGCTCGGAGGCAAGCTTCAGGTAGCGCAGCTCATAAGTCGGCTCATCCATCGCCCGCCAGAAGTCGGCCAGCCGGTGGCAGGTGGCGACTCGCATGGTGGCCAGTTCGGTCAACTCGACCTGAGTCATCTCGTAAACATCCCCCAGCGCCTGCTGATAAAAGCAGATCGCCGCCCCCAGCGAACCGGCCTGCCAGGCACGCTCCGCCTCCAGCATGTATCGTTGCCAACTTTGCGGTGTCATTTCGCTCTCCCGAGTCCGTCATGGTGGGAGTGTTATCATGGCTAATTGAGAATAAATATCAACCAGAGGGTTAGTGCAGGATCTCTGCGCAACCTTGGCAAACCCGGCGCCCGACCTTATGATCGTGCCCTTCCCCCTCTTTTGGAGCACACCACAATGCGACCACGCCTCCCGCAGATGCTGGGCTGCTCCCTGCTCTGCGTGCCCCGCATGCTGGTCTGGATCTATTAGCTGCGCTCACGCGAACGCAACCCATCCGATCCATTCAGCAAAGGAGTACCAACATGAACCCCTGCCAACACTGGTCGCAGGTCGAATACCTGCACCTGACGGTGAGCAACCCCAATATCTGCCTCAAGGGACAGCACAGCTACTACTCGGGTGCCTGGGATGGCCCCTTCGAAGAGGTGGCGGTGCGCTACCTCCATGGCGATCCCTTCAGCCGCAGCCCGGACACCGGCTGGGAGCCGCTCTGGCATATCGACCGCCTCCATATCGGCGACTATGTGCAGATTGCCGCCGGGGTAAAGATCATCATGGGCGGCAACCACACCCACAACACGGCCTTCATCAGCACCTATCCGTTCGCCGATCTGGCGGCGCTCAAGCGCAGCTACCGCCCCGCTGGCGATACCCGCATCGGCAACGATGTCTGGATCGGCATGGAGGCGATGATCATGCCCGGCGTCACCATCGGCGACGGCGCCATCATCGCCGCCCGCTCGTTGGTCAATCAGGATGTACCGTCCTATGCCATGGTGGCGGGCACCCCGGCCAGGGTGGTGCGAATGCGCTTTGGCGAGGAGGAAATTGCCCGGCTACAGGCCCTCGCCTGGTGGGATTGGCCGGATCAACAGGTCAACGATCTGCTACCGCTGATCCAGCAAGGTGACGTCGCCCTGCTTGAACAGGCGGCTGCCCACTGGGCGGAGCGCCATGAGTGACCACCGCTAACCAGTAGCTGACAGCATAAGGGCGACCCCGGGGTCGCCCTCTTTTATCTCCGGCATGCTCTGGATGCCGTCATCGCACATCCACTCACTGCGCGCTTTTGGACTGGTTGAGGCTGCACTGCTTGCCGGGATAACCGGGCAAGTCACTGGCATCGCTGCCGCAGGCGAGCCGTTTGGCCTGTTGCAGGCGGGCCGCCAGATTGGCGCTGTCCACCGGCATCCATTGCATCTGCTTGCCGAGCCAGCTGGCCCAGGCAAACTCGACGAAATAGACCTGTTTGTCCTTGCGAAAGTAGCCCGCATTCTGCAGCAGTCCGGCGAGGGTGCGATAGGGGTAATCAGGCAGCTTGTCGATACGGGTCGGCAACTGCTCCGGGGTCAGCGGCTGTCCCTTCTCATCCTTGAGCCAGGCCCAGTGGTTGTTCTGCATCTGGCTCCAGAAGTTGGCTTTGTCCTGCAGACGGCCAATCACCTTGACCCGGGCATCCTTGACGCCCTGCTGCCACAACGCCTTGGTGAGATGGTGCCTGTCCACCAGCCAGTAGCTGCCATCCGGCGCAATCACCACGGGGATCTCTTTCTTTTTCATCAACTTGTCGAGCTGCTTTGTGCTCATGCCAGCCAATGTGGCCTGGGTCTCATCGACCTGGATCTGGCCGACGCCCCCCTGAGTCGGGTGCAAGGCATCGATGCCGATCTCGCACCAGTTGCCCACCGCAGTGTCGCTCTGGCACGGGGCCAACGCCCAGGCACCCTGGCTCAACACACAGGCCAGCAATAACCATGCTTTCATCGTTTGACACTCCTCACCACATTGAACTGCACAGACGCCGGGAACGCTCTTCTACCCCGATTGGGAGTGAGAGTCGAATGCTGGCGGTCAGACCAGCAAACGGGATATCATGATTTCCCATCTGTCGGCGATATTTTCTCGCCGAGTTTTCTCCCCGCTTCACACTATTTGAAGGATCCGACCCATGAAAGGATGGAGCCCCTTGCTGGCCCTGCTGGGCTGTGCTGCTGTCCAGGCTGCCGATATTCCCGCCGGAACACAACTCGCCGCCGAGCAGATTGTCGTTCGCCACCTCAAGGATGAACCTGCGAGCCTGAGCCCGCTCAAGCTGGTCGGCCTGCCGGAGTTGCAGGTACTGCGGGATCTGTTCGAGGGGCTGTTGACCCAGGGGCCGGATGGCAAACCGGTTGCCGGGGTAGCGGCCAGCTGGGAGAACAAGGGCAACCAGTTCTTTACCTTCCATCTGCGCCCGGATGCGCGCTGGTCCAACGGCGATCCGGTCAAGGCCGGCGACTTCGTCTACGGCTGGCGCAAGCTGGTCGACCCGAAAGAGGCGGCCACCTTCGCCTGGTTTGCCCAACTGGCCCGTTTCGACAAGGTGGACGAGATCGTGGCTGGCAAATTGCCTGCCAGCGAGCTGGGGGTCAAGGCCCTCGATGACCACACCCTGCAGGTGACCCTCTCCCAGCCGGTGCCCTACTTCCTGAACCTGCTGAGCCACCCCAGCCTGTCGCCGCTCCATCAAGCCAGCATCGAGCAGTACGGCAACCTGTGGACCCAACCCGGCAAACTGGTGGGCAACGGTGCCTTTGTGCTGAACAACCGGGTGGTCAACGAGAAGCTGGAGCTGACCCCCAACCCTTATTACTGGGATCGGGCACATACCGTATTGACCAAGGTGATCTTCATGCCGATCAATCAGGAGAGCGCGGCCACCAACCGCTACCTGGCTGGCGATCTGCATATCACCGAATCCTTCCCCAAGGAGCAGTACGACAAGCTGAAGCAGCAGATCCCGAATGAGGTCTACACCCCGGATCAGCTCGGCACCTACTACTACGCCTTCAATACCCGTCAGGCACCACTGAACGATGTGCGGGTGCGCAAGGCGCTCTCCTACACCATCGACCGCGCCCTGATCGCCGACAAGGTGCTCGGTACCGGCGAGAAACCGGCTTATCACTTCACTCCGGATGTGACGGCCAGTTTCACCCCGGCCGCCAACTTGCTCTCCACCAGCAGCCAGTCGGAGCTGGACAGCAAGGCCAAGTCCCTGCTCAAGGAGGCCGGTTACGGCCCGGGCAAGCCGCTCAAGCTGACCCTGCTCTACAATACCGCGGAAATTCACAAGAAGATGGCACTGGCGATTGCCAGCATGTGGAAGCAGAAGCTGGGCGCCGAGGTCGAGCTGACCAATCAGGAGTGGAAAACCTATCTCGACAGTCGCCAGAGCGGTCAGTTCGAGGTGATCCGCTCCTCCTGGGTCGCCGACTACAACGACCCGTCAGCGTTCCTCGGTCTGTGGGGCTCCCGTCACAGCGGCAATATGGCTGGCTTTGCCAATGCCCGTTATGACCAGCTGCTGGCAGAGGCGGCCAGCACTCAGGATGCCGCCAGCCGCAGCAAGCTGTTTGGCGAGGCTGAGACGATCCTGCTGGATCAGGCCCCCATCGCCCCCATTTACCAGTACACCAATGCCCGCCTCATCAAGCCATGGCTCAAGGGCTACCCCATCAACAACCCGGAAGATGTGGCCTACAGCCGCCAACTCTACCTCGTCAAACACTGAGACCGGCCACAACGATGCGAGGCCCCGCTGGGCCTCGCTATTGATACTGTTCACACCACGATTTCCAGCCTAAAATGCCGCCCCTTCTGTTCAATTAATCTTCAATACCCAGTCAGACATGCGTTATTTGATACTGCTCTCGTTGTTGTGGACCCTGCCTGCACAGGCCAACAGCGAATCCCAATGCCAGCAAGAGTTTGTCGGCTGGATGCTGCACCAGCAGCAACAGTTCAGCGATCGCAAGTCTGACAAGATGGAGCGGCGCCGGGCCGAACGGGCTATCGAGTTGGCTCGTCAGGAGTACGACAAGCAGACCAGCTTTTGCAAGACAATGGAGCTGGTGCGCAGCTACAAAGATAGCGATCCGCGCTTTAAACCGAGAAGCGGCGAAGTCCACGATTTCACACCGGCCAGCTGACCCTCACTTCATCAATTCATTGTGTTGATTAATTGACCCAAGCCAAGTTCGGGGCACTGAAGAGCCTTAGAATGATTAACTGAGAACGACAATAAAAAACATAGTTATCAGTTAGTTGGCTTTTTCAGGAACGACACATGACCAGACTCCATCAGGAGGGGGAGATACACTTCCCCGACAACATCGCACTCATCTCGACCACGGATCCCGCCAGTCATATTACCTATGCCAACCAGCACTTCTGTGATGTGGCCGGGTATGGTGCGACCGAAATGGAAGGGGTACCCCACAATCTGGTGCGACACCCCGACATGCCCAAGGTGGCCTTCGCCGACATGTGGCTGCGGCTGCGACAGGGCAAAAGCTGGATGGGACTGGTCAAGAACCGCGCCAAAAGCGGTCAGTTCTATTGGGTAAACGCTTACGTCACCCCGATCCTCAACGCACAGAAGGAGATCGTCGAGTTCCAGTCGGTGCGCACCAAACCCGCCGCCAGCGATGTGGCCTGGGCCGAGCAGCTCTATGGCCTGTTGCGCAGCGGCAAGGCGCTTCCCTGGCTGAGCCGTTTTCACTTTGAACCGGGTCAGCTGACCCTCTGGCTCTCCGTTTCTGCGTTGCTCACTACCCTTGCTACTTTTGTCACCGGCAACCTGTTATGGCTGCTGCCCACCGCCTTGTTGCTGTTGGCACAGGCAATCCACGGCTGGCGATTGCAGCAACGGCTGGCTCATCTGCTCACCCTTGCCGATCAAGACAAGGGAACCCGCCTCTGTCAGGTGCTCTACACCCGACGGCGCGACACCCTGGCGGCCGTCGAACTGGCCCTGCGGATGAAGCAGGCCGAGCTCAAGGCAGTGGTCGGGCGCAGCGCCGACACCAACCAGCAGATCCTGCAGGCAGCCGAAGATGACCGGGGCAATATCCAGACCATCGATACCCACCTGCAGCAGCAGCGCGCCCACAGCGAGCAGCTGGCGACCGCCATCACCGAACTGAGCCACTCCATTCGCGATGTGGCCCACAGTGCCCATGAGGCGAGCAATCTGGTCATAGAGGTACAGCAGGTCTCCGACGAGGGGCTGCAAGTATTGGCGACCACCCGCTCCGCCGTCAACCAACTCCATCAGGAGCTGGATGCCAACCATGCCGTGCTGGCCCAGCTCACCAGCGACAGCCAGAAGATCAGCGGCATTCTGGAGGTGATCAGCCAAATCGCCGACCAGACCAACTTGCTCGCCCTCAATGCAGCCATCGAGGCTGCCCGGGCTGGCGAACAGGGGCGCGGTTTTGCCGTGGTGGCGGATGAAGTGAGGGCGCTGGCCCAGAAGACCCGCGCCTCGACCAGCGAGATCCACGAGATGATCCAGGCGCTGCAACAGACTACACGACAGCTGTCGGACGGGATGACGCAAGGGGCGCAGACCTCGGTGCGCTGCCAGCAGCACGCGGGCACCACCGCCGACGTGCTCACCCAGATCAACCGGATGCTGGGGCAGGTAACCCGCACCAGCGACGAGATCGCCCAGGCGGTGAGTCAGCAGGCAGACGTCACGGCGACGCTCGATGAAGGGGTGCACCAGATCCACCAGCTGGCCAGCCACACCGCCGACAACAGCAGGCAGGCCCTCGATGGCATCACCCTGCTGGTAGAGCGGCTGCAGGACCTCTCGCGGCTGATCAACCAGTTCAGATATTGAAGCGACAGCGATCAAAAAAGCGCGTCAACTGACGCGCTTTTTGTTGTTCTTGCCCTGGCACAACTGGCTTATTCGGCCGCCTCGCTACTGGCAAACTCCGGCACCTTGGCCATGGCATCCAGCACCACCTGAATATCCGCCCCCGGTTTGCAGGCGTTCTCGCTCAGGTGACGACGCCAGGCGCGGGCCCCCTGCATGTTCTGGAACAACCCCAGCATGTGGCGGGTCATGTGGGAGAGGTAGTTGCCCTTGGCCAGCTCCTGCTCGATATAGGGCAGCATCATCCGCACCACTTCATGGCGGCTCGGCACAGCGTTATTCTGGCCGAACACCAGGTTGTCCACCTGCGCCAGAATGTAGGGGTTCTGATAGGCTTCACGCCCCATCATGACGCCATCAACATGTTGCAGATGCTCGAGAGTCTGCTCCATGGAGGTGACACCGCCGTTGAGAGCTATGGTGAGCTCCGGGTAATCCTGCTTGACCCGATAGACGCGGGGATAATCGAGGGGCGGGATCTCGCGGTTCTCCTTGGGGCTCAGGCCACTCAGCCACGCCTTGCGGGCATGGACGATAAAGGTGTCGCAACCGGCATCGCGCACCTGTTCGATGAAGGCCTGCAGAAATTCGTAGGAGTCCTGATCGTCGATACCGATACGGGTCTTCACCGTCACCGGAATATCGACCACATCGCGCATCGCCTTGACGCAGTCTGCCACCAGCGCCGGTTCACCCATCAGGCAGGCACCAAAGCGACCGTTCTGCACCCGATCGGAGGGGCAGCCGACGTTGATGTTCACCTCGTCATAGCCGCGCTCCTCGGCCAGCTTGGCACAGCGCGCCAGATCGGCCGGATTGCTGCCACCCAGCTGCAGGGAGATGGGGTGCTCCTGCTCGCTGTAACCCAGATAATCCCCCTTGCCGTGGATGATGGCGCCGGTGGTCACCATTTCGGTATAGAGCAAGGTCTGGCGGCTCATCAGTCGATGAAAGTAACGGCAATGCCGATCAGTCCAGTCCAGCATGGGGGCGATGGAAAAACGCTGCGCCTGCATAAAAATCATCCGGGTTGGCTAAAGAAAGGGGCGGATTTTATCACAACGTGAAGCAGCCCCAGAAAATGAATTTTGTCGCCGCGCCATGCGAGGCCCTGTGATAGTATCCGGCTAATAGAAAGGGTATCTGCGCGATCATGAATCAAGACCAACTTTTACAACGAGCCGAGCGACTCTGTATACAGCGAGGGATCCGCTTCACCCCGACCCGACGTCAGGTATTTCGCCTGCTGGCGGCACACGGCAACGCCATCAGCGCCTATGATTTGTTGGCCCAGCTGCAACAAACCGAAGCCAATGCCAAGCCGCCAACCGTCTATCGGGCACTCGATTTTTTGCTCGAACAGGGCTTTGCTCACAAGGTGGAATCTCTCAACGCGTTTATCTTCTGCTGCCACTTCGATCACGCTCACCCGATGCAGTTGCTGATCTGCGACGAGTGCGGGGATGTGGTCGAGCTTCACGATACGGCGATCGATAGCGCGTTTTCCGAGCAGGCCCACTTGCATGGTTTTACTATTACCAATAAGACGATAGAGGCACATGGCCAATGTGCCCGTTGTACGCCCACTGTAGGAAGTCATCATGAAGGCTGATTTTGTAAATCCGTTCCTGCTATCCCTGCTCAATGTGCTCTCGACCATGGCACAGCTGGAACTCAAACCGGGCAAACCGAAACGCAAGATGGATGAGCTGGCGCGCGGCGACGTCTCCGGCCTGATCGGCATGGTCGGCCCGCAGACCCGTGGCTCCCTCTCCATCAGCTTCGAGAAGGGGTTGGCGCTGGAGATCATGCGCCGCATGCTGGGGGAAGCTCCCGCCTCCATCAACGAAGAGGTGACCGACATGGTCGGTGAAATCACCAACATGGTGACCGGCGGTGCCAAGCGGATGCTGGGCGAGAAGGGCTACGAGTTTGACATGGCGACCCCCATCATCGTCTCCGGCCCCAACCACACCATTACCCACCGTGCCGATGGCACCAAGATCATGATGCCGTTCGAATCGGATTTCGGTCGCGCCACTATCGAAATCTGCTTCGAGTAACCCTATGTGGAAAGCATTGAAATGGCTTTTCATCTGCTGGGCCCTGCTGTTGATCCTGTCGGACATTCAGATCAGCACCTCCCTCTACAAGTACGAAGATAACCGGGTGCTCATCAACTTCCCGCGCTGGGAAGCCAAGCAGCCCTGGGGCACCTTCGAGTGGCATGCCGGACGGGTAGAAACCCACTGGTATGGTCTGGAGGGCAAACCCAAGCCGTCAGGCCCGCAAATCTGATCCGGTAACGGATCCGGCAGAAACAGAAGAGGCCAGCAGATGCTGGCCTCTTTGCTATCTCGTTGTTCCAGAATCAAGCCGCTTCGGCAGCCAGCTTACCGCTTGGTCGCATCAAGATGCCGATAATGCAGGCCAACAGAGTCGGCAGCAGCCAGGCAAGTCCCTTGTCGAACAGCGGCAGGAAGGCAAAGCCGTCCATCGCCATACCGGCAGCGCCCAGCCCATCGAGGCAACCAAACAGAAAGGCGACCGTCAGCACACCGCGAAACACCAGCCGTGGCTGGGCAAACCATCCCTTGAGGAAGGTCACCAGCACCAGCGCGATGGCAACCGGATAGATGGCCACCAGCACCGGGATGGAGAGGCCGATCAATTCGCTCAGACCCACATTGGCCACCACTGCACAGAGCGCCCCCAGCAGCATCACCCAGTTGCGATAGGCCCAGCCAGTCAGGCCATGGAAGTAGTCGGCACCGGCACAGAGCAGGCCGACCGCACTGGTAAAACAGGCCAGGGTGATGATGGCAGCCAGAATAAACTGACCCGGTTGACCAAACAGACTCAGGACGTAGGCATTGACGATGGCGCCGCCGTTGCTGATATCACTTGCGACCCCACCGGCGCTGTTGCCCAGCTGAAAGAGCGAGACATACACCGCCGACAGCCCAACTGCCGAGATCAAGCCTGCGATGGTCAGATATTTGAACTGGCTGCGATAATCATCGATCCCCTTCTGGCGCAGCAACCCGATGATCAGGGCTCCAAACATCAGGGAGGCAAGGGTGTCCATGGTGTTGTACCCCTCCAGCATTCCTTTGGTCAGGGCTGCATCTATGTACTCACCGCTGGCATCTGGCATGGTGCCCTGCGGCGTCATAAAGACCCCGACCGCCAGAATAAGCAGCATCGCCATCAGGGCTGGGGTCAGATACTTGCCGACCGCATCGAGCAGTTTGCCCCGATCGAGCGCCACCAGGATCACCAGCGCAAAGAAACTCAGGGTGTAGATCAGCAGTCCCGCATGACCGGCATCGCCGAGCCAGGGCTTGAGCCCCATCTCGTAGGCGACCAGACCGGTGCGGGGAATGGCAAAGGCGGGCCCCATGATGATATAGATGGCGATGGCCAGCGCCGTCGCCGCCCCGGCGGGCAGATAGCGGGTCATTCCGGTCCAGCCACTCGCGCCGCCCCCCGAACTCCCCTTGGCCACCGCAATCAGGGTGATCAGCGGCAAACCCACCGCCGTCAGCAAAAAGCCGCACATGGCGGCCAGCAGATGCTCGCCGGCCATAAAACCGGCCAGCGGCGGAAAAATGATATTGCCTGCCCCCAGATAGAAGGCAAACGTCATAAACCCCAATCCGAATACGTCGAACAACTTCAATGATTTCGTCAAACTCAACCTCATCTGCCTTATCAGCTTGTTATTGATTGCACCCACTGCCTGGCAGATAACCGGTAACAATACCTCTCGCCCCCACACGGCCCGCTGACCGGATGAGGCGCACCACCATTAGCATAAAGAAGAGGAGTTCGATCTCAATCACCAATTAATATCTTGAAACAATTTACCGCTGTGGAATTAATCGCCGAACAACTCGGCGCTCCATAAAGAGGTGTCACACGTAGGTATGAGAGGCAAGAAGAGGGGAGTGGGTTATAGCGGCAAGATACGGCTGCTCAGATGCTATCTGCATACGGTGACAATTACGGCCGCAAAGCGAGGTGAGAAGCGAGGCTCATAGAAAACAAAAGAGCCTGCACGGGGCAGGCTCTTGGCAATATCAGATCGGGAGTGATCAGGCAGCTTCGGCAGCCATCTCGGTCGGACGCACCATCACGCCAACTACGCAGGCCAGCAGGGTCGGCATCAGCCAGGCGAGGCCCTTGTCGAACAGCGGCAGGAAGGCAAACGCATCCATCTTCATACCGGCAGCACCCAGACCATCCAGGCAACCGAACAGGAAGGCAACCATCAACACGCCACGGAACACCAGACGGGGACGGCCGAAGTAACCCTTCAGGAAGGTGACCAGCACCAGCGCCACGGCAACCGGATAGATGGCAACCAGCACCGGAATGGAGAGGCTGATCAACTGGCTCAGGCCCACGTTGGCCACCACGGCACAGATAACGCCCAGCAACACCACCAGCTTCTTGTAAGCCATGCCGGTCAGATTGTGGAAGAAATCGGAACAAGCGGAGATCAGACCGACTGCAGTGGTAAAGCACGCCAGAGTGATGATGGCCGCCAGAATGAACTGACCCGGCTGACCAAACAGGCTCAGTACGTAGGCGTTGACGATGGCGCCACCATTGCTGACATCAGTCGCCACACCGGCTGCAGTGTTACCCAGCTGGAACAGGGAGACGTACACCACGCTCAGACCAACGGCAGAGATGAGGCCGGCAATGGCCAGATACTTGAACTGGCTCTTGTAATCGTTGATGCCTTTCTGGCGCAGCAGATCGACGATCAGAGCGCCAAACATCAGGGACGCCAGGGTGTCCATGGTGTTGTAGCCTTCCAGGATCCCTTTCACGAAGGGGCTGTTCTGATAGTCACCGGACGCATCAGGCATGGAGCCTTGCGGCGCAACAAATACCCCGATAGCCAGAGTCAGCAGCAGCAGCATCAGTACCGGAGTCAGGTATTTGCCGATGGCGTCCATCAGCTTGCCCTGGTTCATGGAAACCAGAATGGCCACACCAAAGAAGATCACGGTATAGGCAGCCAGACCCGCTTGCCCCATGTCACCGATAAACGGCTTGAGGCCCATCTCGTAGGCAACCAGACCGGTACGGGGCGCGGCAAAGGCCGGGCCTATGATGATATAGATGGCAACGGCCAGCGCAGTCGCGACACCGGCAGGCAGCAGCTTGGTCATACCAGCCCAGCCGTTACCGGCTTTCGCCACGGCCAGAATGGTCACCAGAGGCAGGCCCACGGCAGTGACCAGGAAGCCAAACATCGCCAGGGAGAGGTGCTCACCAGCCATGTAACCGGCCAACGGCGGGAAAATGATGTTACCGGCGCCCAAGTAGAAGGCGAAGGTCATAAACCCTAATCCGAGTACATCGGACAATGTGAGTGATTTCGTCAAGTTCAACCTCGTCTGTCTTGTAAATTATTGCTTGTTATAGTTTTTATCGGTCGCTGACCGGGTGTGTTCAGGGGGTATAAAAAAAGAGCCCCGCATGTTTTTTCATCGCAACCAGTGGTTTTAGCTGGTCTGGAGCGGGCGCTCGATCTGGAACCAGCATAATGGCGTGAAAAAATAGTTCAAGACGAAATTTACATCTTCAAATAGAAGGGGTTGGTCAGTTGGATATATCTGTCGGAATAGGCCCCATCAGCAGAATGGATCACAATTTCACCCCTCTCACACCTGTTTAATCCTCTGCCAAGTAGCAATAAAACACGATTTGCCTCTTTACCCTCTCTGGTGATAACAGCTGTATAACAAATGCCATGCAGATCATAATTCGCCGAAATGCATAAAATTTCATCTGCCATCGCCGTCGGCAGCACCAGCGCCACCTGCCCGTTCGGGCTCAACAAACGATCGCAGGCCGCCAGTAATGCTGGGCTGTCGAGGGCGCCGGTATGGCGGGCCAACGCCCGCGCCGGATCGCTAAATGACTGGCCTGCCACGAAATAGGGAGGGTTGGAGACGACAAGATCGTAAGGGGCGGCCTGATAATCCTGAATGGCACTCTCTATGACGGTCACCCGATCGGCCCAGGGAGAGGCAGCCGCATTCTCCCGCGCCTGGCTGGCCGCATTAATATCCAGCTCGACCGCATCAAGACGGCAGTCAGATCTGCTGCGTTGGGCCAGCATCAGGGCGATCAGGCCGCTGCCGGTGCCGATATCGAGCACTCGACGCGCCTGTTCGACCGGCGCCCAGGCACCGAGCAAAATGCCATCGGTGCCCACCTTCATGGCGCAGCGATCGTGATTGATATGGAACTGTTTGAAGGTAAATCCGCGACTACGTCCCATCTGGCCCCCGTCATCTGCAAAAATGGTGGGCGATTATAGCGGCTAAGACACACTCACCAATAGGAGCCGACGAGATAATCGCCTATAATCTGCCGTTTCCTTAATGACCGAGTATTGCCATGAGCCAGTCCTTTGATGATTTCGACCTGCACCCAGCCCTCAACCGGGCCTTGGCCGAGATGGGATTCACCCGCCCCACCACCATCCAGCAGATGGTGCTGGAGCCAGCCCTGGACGGCCGCGATATTCTGGCATCCGCTCCGACCGGTACCGGCAAGACCGCCTCTTTCCTGCTGCCGGCACTCCAGCACCTGCTGGACTTCCCGCGCCGCAAGCCGGGCCCCTGCCGCATGCTGATCCTGACCCCGACCCGCGAGCTGGCGCTGCAGGTGACCGCCCACGCCAAGGCGCTGGCGGCTCACACCAACCTCAGCATCGAGACCATCATCGGCGGCGTCAGCCATGAAGAGCAGCTGCCTGCTCTGACCAAGACCACCGACATCGTGGTCGCCACCCCGGGCCGTCTGCTCGAGTACATCGAGAAAGAGGAGTTCGAGAGCCACGACATCGAGGTGCTGGTGCTGGACGAAGCGGACCGCATGCTGGACATGGGCTTTATCAAGGATGTGAACCGCATCGTGGCCGAAGCGCGCTACCGCAAGCACACCATGCTCTTCTCCGCCACCCTGGAAGGGGCCGGCCTTGAGAAGTTCGCCAACGAGATCCTCAAGGATCCGGTGGAGCTGCACGCCGAACCGCCCCGCAGCGAACGTCGCCCCATCACCCAGTGGATCCATCTGGCTGATGATGCCGCCCACAAGCTGGCGCTGCTGACCCATATTCTGAAAGATCCGGAAACCCAGAAAGCCATTATCTTCGTCAAGACGCGCGAGCGTCTGGCGGAGCTCTCCGGCCAGCTGCAGGCTGCGGGTATCTCCTGCGCCTGGATCCGTGGCGAGATGGAGCAGAGCAAGCGTATCGAGTCGATCCGCAAGTTCCACGAAGGGGAAGTACCCTTCCTGATCGCCACCGACGTCGCCGCCCGCGGCATCGACCTGCCGAACGTCAGCCATGTCATCAACTACGACATGCCCTACGGCGCCGACGTTTACGTCCACCGGATCGGCCGTACCGGCCGCGCCGGCAACCGTGGCTGTGCCATCAGCCTGGTGGAAGCCCACGACATGGCGATGGTCGCCAAGATCGAACGCTACACCGAGGAGCGCCTCAAGCGCCGGGTGATCGACGAGCTGCGCCCGAAACACAAAGAAGCGCGGGTACCGGTGAAGAAGAAAAAGCCGGTCGACAAGAAGAAGTCCGCCAAAAAGAAAAAGAAGAAGTGATCGCCTGGCGATAAAGAGAAGGGCCATCCCGCGGGATGGCCCTTCTGCATTCTGAATCACTCTGACGAGTGGTTATGCCACCACTCTGCGCATTCCCATATGGGGGATATCATCTTCGAGATAGCCTTCCCCTTCCGCCACAAAACCGTGTTGGCCATAGAAGCCCTGCAGATGGGCCTGTGCCCCCAGCCAGATGCTGTGAGTCAGCCAGCGCGCCTCGCACGCCTTGACCGCCTCGCCGATCAGCTGGTGACCAAGACCACCGCCACGCGCCTTGGGTGAGGTCACCACCCGGCCGATGGCGGCGCCGCTCTCATCGCCGATGCCGGGCGCCATGATCCGCGCGTAAGCAGCAAGCTGGTCGCCCTGATATCCGAGCAGGTGCAAGACCCCTTCGCGGCGATCGAGCCCGTCCAGATCCTGAAAGGGGCAGGTCTGCTCCACCACGAACACCTCGGCCCGCAGCGCCAGCAACTCATACAACTCGTCAGTGGTCAGTTCAGACCAGGGTTTCAGGATCCAGTTCATCGGCAACTCCTTATCAGTTCGGCCTGCCAGCATAATCGTGGCGCCAGCGCCCTGCATTAACCTTTGTTAAGTTCTTTCAGCCGTTTGCGAATGCGGCTCAGGCTGATGGGAGTAATGCCAAGATAGGCGGCGATCTGGTGATCCGGCACTCTGGCCGCAAGTGCGGGAAAGCAATCGAGAAAGTGTTGATAGCGGGCCTGCGGGCTGCCGGTGAGAAGCAACTGCTCCTTCTCCTCCTTGATGCGCAGTTGGACCTCCAGCAGGTGCTGGTACCAGCGCGGCCAGCCGGGCAGCTGGCGCAAGTCGGCAAGACTGAACAGCTGCAGACGGCAGGGCTCCAGCGCCTCCACGCTGTAGCGGGCAGGCTCGCCACTGAGCAGGTGGTGAAAGTCGAGAAACTCGTCCCCCTCCCAGTAGAACTCCTTGATGTACTCGCGGCCATCCTCCAGCACCAGCTTGGCCCGCAGCAGCCCTTGCTCCACCCTGACCAGCAGATCCGGGCTGTCGCTGGCATGCCAGAGACAGCTTTTCGGGCTGAGGGTCAGCGGGCGGGCAAAAGAGAGGAGGCGCGCGGCCTCCTCTTTATCTGCGACCTGCGCCCAATCGAAGGGGGGTCTGTCAGTCAGCATGATTAACCGCGACGCTGACGCACGGCTTCAAACAGGCAAACGCCGGTTGCCACCGAGACGTTGAGGCTGGATACCGCCCCCGCCATCGGGATGCTCACCAGCTCATCGCAGTGCTCGCGGGTCAGACGGCGCATCCCCTTGCCTTCAGCACCCATCACCAGCGCCATCGAGCCGGTCAGTTTGGCCTGATAGAGGTCGTGATCGGCCTCGCCAGCGGTGCCGACAATCCAGACGCCGCGCTCCTGCAATTCGCGCAGGGTACGGGCCAGGTTGGTGACCTGAATGAGCGGCACCACTTCGGCCGCGCCACAGGCAACCTTGCGCACGATTGGGGTCAGGCCGGTGGCCTTGTCGCGCGGCACGATCACCGCATGCACCCCGGCGGCATCGGCGCTGCGCAGGCAGGCGCCGAGATTGTGCGGATCGGTCACGCCATCCAGCACCAGCAGGAAGGGCTGGCTATGTTGTGCCGCCAACTCGTCCAGCAGGCTGGCCAGATCGTGCTCGGCGAGCTTCGGCGCCTCTTTCACCCGGGCCATAATGCCCTGGTGATTGTTGCCTTCCGCTTTGTCATCAAGGGTCTTGCGGTTCACGCTCTGCACCTTGAGACCGAGGGACTCCAGCTCGGCCAGCAGGGGTTGCAGCCGGTCGTCATCCCGCCCCTTGAGAGCCCACACTTCGATGAAGCGCTCAGGAGTGCGCTCAAGCAGCGCGGTGACAGCGTGAATGCCGTAGATCAGTTCAGTACTCATGTTCAAGATCCGTAGGTCGGGTCGCATAAATGCGCCCCGAAGAAAAATGGCCGTGCCGGCAGCCTGACCGCCATGATGGTGGCGTCGTCACCGGTCGCTAAATGATGGCGCATCATACCAGAGAGACCGGCATCTAGGGAGGAGGAAACTGCTCAGCCCAACACCCGCTCTCCCCCATCGGCGAATGACAGAGGAATCCAATACCTTATTTATTTGTATGGAGATGGTATTCACCTGACAGTTGCCCACAAAAGGGAGTGGTCATACGGCTTCAAACCGGATAACAAAACGGTACCCCTACCGTGTTAT
>NZ_JBFODG010000025.1:0-52966 GCF_040908215.1 Aeromonas sp. R5-4
ACGTTGATAGGTGGGGTGTGTAAGCGCGGCGACGTGTTGAGCTAACCCATACTAATTACCCGTGAGGCTTAACCATACAACACCCAAGAAGTGTTTCTGGCCTTGTAGCGAATGAACGAACTACTCAAAATTCAGTGATAGTGACAAGCCAAGCGCAACATCACTACTCACGTCAGCTTTCTAGATTAAGAATTTGCCTGGCGGCCATAGCGCCGTGGAACCACCTGATCCCATGCCGAACTCAGAAGTGAAACGCGGTAGCGCCGATGGTAGTGTGGCATTCGCCATGCGAGAGTAGGACACTGCCAGGCACCCAATACAAGAAACCCCGCTCATCGAGCGGGGTTTTTTATTGGCTGCAATTTAGAAAATCGCCTGATAATTGCCCCGTTTTATTCCTCTCCCTTTGAATTCCTCGTCTTTCCCGTCGGTTTTACTCATAAAAAACAGCCATGGCAGCGTAAAATAGCGCTTTATTTCGTCGGAGATAGCCCATGTTTTGTCCAAAATGCGGCGATCAAACCCTGCAGAGTGTCAGTCCCAAAGAGTTTCGCTGTGGCTGCGGTTTTCATTTTTTCCAGAATGTAGCGACGGCGGTGATGGTGGCGCTTTGCTGGCAGGACGAGGTGCTGGTTGCGGTGCGTGCCGGCAATCCGGGCAAGGGGTTGCTGGATCTGCCAGGCGGATTTGTCGATCCCGGCGAGTCGCTGGAGGGGGCGCTGGTGCGCGAGCTGCAGGAGGAGCTGGGGCTCGATGTCAGCGCCCAACCTTTTACCTACCTCGGTTCATTCCCCAATATCTATCCCTACGATGGCATCACCTATCACACCTGTGACACCTTTTTCGCCATCGTGCTGAGCGAAAAACCGGTCATCCAGCCGGCTGACGATGTGGCCGCCTGTCAGTGGCTGAAGATCAGCGATATCCCCTTGCCCCGCTTTGCTTTCGAGTCGACGCGCACCGCGATGGCGCGGTTGCAGCAATCCCCTTTGCAAGCCTGATCCTTGCTGATGACGATGGGGATTGGCAGCGACCATCCCTGTCTCATCCTTGTCCGCTTTTATCCCGCAGACGCCATTCGTCAGACGGTGAGTGGTATAGTCTGCAGTGGATCCGGATTCAAGGAGCATATCGTGAAGAAGATAGTTCTCATCTTGCTCGGCATCGCCGTGGCGGCCTTGCTGGCCATAGTGACGTTGATAAGCCTTATCGACCCCAATCAATTCAAGCCCCAACTGGCTGAACAGGTGCGCAAGAGCACGGGCCGGGAACTGGTGATGACGGGGGAGATTGACTGGCGTTTCTGGCCGAGCCTCGGCCTCTCGCTGGAAAAGGTCGCCCTGCGCAATCCGGCCGGTTTTGCCGAGCCGGATCTGGTTCGTTTCGAACAGGGTGAGGCCTCGGTGGCCCTGTTGCCGCTGCTCTCCCATCGTCTGGAGATTGGCAAGGTGACCCTGAGTGGCGCCCATCTCTTTATCCAGACCAAGGCGGATGGCAGCTCCAATCTGAGCGGACTGATCAAGGATGCCACTGCTGATGCAAGCGAACCGGTCGTCCCCGCAACCCCTGCGCCAACCGCTGATAGCACGCCCTGGCAGATCAGCTTGCAGGGTGTCGCGCTCTCCCAGGCCAGTGCGCTGGTACAGGATGATCGCAGCGGCACCTCGCTGCGACTGGATCGCCTCGATCTCGATATGGGGCAGCTGGCCACCGATCAGTGGGTACCCGTGACGCTGGCCGCCAAGGGGAGTGCCGACAAGCTCGCTTTCGATGTTAAAGGGCAGACCCAGGTCAAGCTGGCGCAGGAGGTGATGGCCAGTGAACTGAAAGATCTGAGCCTCAGTGGCAGCTTGAGTGACCCGTCTCTGCGACTCGACAGTTTCTCCATAAAGGGAGACCGATTGGCCCTCGGTGAGTGGAGCAACCTCACGTTGGCGCTGAAGGGTGCCAAGGTCGAGGGGCAGCAAGCTTCACTGGCTGGCTCGCTGGAAGGAACGCTCAAGGGACGGCTCGATAAAGAGATGAAGCTGGCCGAGCTCTCCGATGTGCTGCTGACGGCAGCGCTGGAAGGTGATGCCCTGCCGCGCCCGCAAATGAAGCTGAAACTGGCCGGTTTTGCCCGTGCCGAGCTCGACAAGCTGTTGATTACCCTGAGCAAGCTGGTGATGAGTGCCGATGAGGCGCTGTTGAGTGGTGATGGAACCGTGCAGCTTGGTGCTGTTCCCGCAATCAGCTTCGATCTCAAGGGGGAGAAGCTGGATCTCGACAAATGGCTAGCCAAATCGGCACCGACCACACCAGCGCAGGTGAAAGAGGACAAACCGGCGACCGGTGTTGCCAACACCGCTGCAAGTGACAATAAAGCGGTCACCGGCAAGAGCGAAGCCCTCTCCGCGGTTGAACCGGATCTGGGCGCGCTCAAAGGGGTGGATCTGGATGGTCGGTTGCAACTTGGCAGCCTGCGCCTGAAAGGGCTGGATCTCGGTGCTGTCGATCTGCAGGTGGCTATGGCCAAGGGACTGCTCACGCTCAAACAGTTCAGCGCGACCGTGGCTGGCGGTCAGGTAAGCGCGAACGGGGTACTCGACGCACGCCAGCAGCCCGCCACCTACAAGGTGCACAAGCAGGTGGCCGGAGTGAATATTCGCCCCTTGTTGCAGACTCTGGCTCAGAGTGATCTGCTGGAGGGCAAGGGCGATCTCGATGTGCAGGTGCAGGGGCGTGGTCTCTCTGAGTTGGCACTGCGCAACGGGATGCAGGGCAAGGTTACCTTGAAACTGAGCGACGGTGCCCTGCATGGCATCAACCTGCCGGAGATGATCCGCGAGG
Organism: Aeromonas sp. R5-4; assembly: GCF_040908215.1. Lineage (NCBI taxonomy): Bacteria > Pseudomonadati > Pseudomonadota > Gammaproteobacteria > Aeromonadales > Aeromonadaceae > Aeromonas > Aeromonas sp. R5-4. The sequence continues at coordinate 2,830 of NZ_JBFODG010000025.1, forward strand.
CGCGGGCTACCCTCACCGGCAAGGGGGCCGAGCAGGTGAAGGAGGCGCGCAAGACCGACTTCAGCGCCCTGACCGCCAGCTTCCAGATTGCCAACGGCATCGCCCGCAGCAACGACATCCAGCTCTTTGCTCCCGCCTTGCGCGTCAAGGGCGAGGGGCAGACGGCGTTGGTGCCGGAGAGCCTCGACTTCCTGTTCCTTACCTCCATCGTCGAGAGTAGCAAGGGGCAGGGAGGGAAGGATGTGGACGAGCTCAAGGAGATTACCATTCCGGTGCGGATCGGCGGCCACTGGCAAGCCCCCAGCTATCAGCTCGATGTGAAGGCGCTGCTCAGCAACAACAAGCTGCTGGAGGATAAGGCGCGCAAGGAGGCCGAACGCGGCCTCAAGAAGCTGCTGGGTGACAAGGCCGACAACGAGGCCGTCAAAGGGGTGGCTGACCAGCTGCTCAAGGGACTGTTCAAATAGGTGACGGTTCATATGGGCTGGCGGGAGCCGCGCCAATGCCGTTAGCGGTTGACCGGATGTCAGCGCCATTGAAAAATGGCGCTGACATTTTTTATGGCGCAGTGATCTGCTGCGCCTTGATCCGGAGTCATCTCGAGTTGAACCCATGCGCCTGATCCTGCTGCTCTGCTCCCTGACCTGCTACGGCATGGCGTATCCCGTGCTGGCCGGGCCGCTGGCAGATCGTCTGGCGGGCGCGCTGGCCGAGCAGGCTCCCGAACAGGCGCTGCCTCTTGACGAGGTGCAGCGGCTCGATCGTCGCCTGATCGCTCCCGACTCCCTTCATCCCGCCTGGCAGCGCTATCCGCTGCGTCAGCTGCAGGCCATCTATCGCTATCAGCAGGAGTGCGGGACAGAGAATGAGTTGCCCGCCGAGTGGCTGCCACTGCTGCGAGCGCTTTGCGGCCAAGGGGCTGTGCCCTCGACCCGCTGGTTTGCCGCTCACCCCATCTATCCGCTGGGCGGTTCCAGCGCGGCTCGCTGGCAGGTTGGTCATCCGGCGGCCGAGCTTGACGCTCTGCTCCATGTGCGGGAGCGGCGCGATCAGCTGGGGCTGCTCGGCGATGACAACCTCGACGCCCTGCTGCGGGGCGAGCGCTGGCTGCTGCAATCGGGTCAGCTCTGGCTGCTTGCCGATGGGCAGTGGCGTCGCTACGGTGCCGGGCAGTGGCTACCGCTGGCCGAGCGGCTTGGTGTGACGCTGGATAGCCGGGTCGATGGCTCCTGCCAGGAGCGGGTTGGGGGGATCTGCCTCAACGAGCGCCCCACGCTGCACTGGCAGTGGCTGGCGCTGGCCAGCACGCTTGGCTTTATCCTGTTGCTGGGGTGGGCCAGTAGGCAGCGCTGGCGCCTGCTGCGGGAGCGGCGCGTCGCATTGCAGATGCTGACCCACGAGCTGCGCACTCCCATCATGGCGCTCTCCGGCATCAGCGAGGAGCTGCGCCACGATTTCGACCAGCTGCCCCCTTCCGCCCAACAGAGCGTGGGTCAGCTGCTGGGCAGTGTCGCCCGCCTGCATCAGCTGGCGCAGGCCAGTCGCCACTATCTGGCGGCAGAGACTCTCGAAGATGAGCGGGTGGCGGTCAGTCTCACCGAGTGGCTCACCCTGGCTTGCGAGCGGCATGACGCCACCTTCTGCCTTGAGCGGGAGATGACTCTGGCGCTCCCCTTCTACTGGCTCGATCTCGCCCTCGACAACCTGCTGCGCAACGCCAGCCAGCATGGCCACGCGCCGGTTCGGATCTGTGCCAGCTGGCAGGCGGGGCGTTTGATCCTCGCGGTCAGCGATGGCGGCGAGCTGCCAAATTACCGACTCGCCACCCTGCTGCACCGCGGTGCCCGTGCCGATGGTTTGGGGCTGGGGCTTGCCATCGTGCGCCATCTGCTGCGTCGTCTTGGCGGGCGTCTCGCCCTATCCGGCCCGCCCACTACCTTTACCCTGACGCTGCCCTGCCAACTCTGGAGCGACCCCGAATCATGAAGACCATCCTGCTTGTCGAAGACGAGGCGCTGCTGGCGGAGAACCTGCAACGCTATCTGACCCGTGAAGGGTATCGCTGCCTCTGGTGCGACACTCTGGCTGCGGCGGAGCAGCAGTGGCTGACGGCGGATCTGGTGCTGCTGGATCGCACCATGCCTGAGGGGGATGCCCTCGACTGGCTGCCCCAGTGGCTGGCGCGCAAGGCACTGCCGGTGATCGTGCTCACCGCAAGGGTGGAGGTAAGCGATCGGGTGGCCGGGCTCGATGCGGGGGCGCGCGACTACCTGACCAAACCCTTCTCCCACGACGAGCTGTTGGCGCGGATCCGGGCCCAGCTGCGCCAGTTGGGGGATGGCACTCAGGCGGTGGGCTGCTTGCAGCTCCACCCCGCCCGGATGCAGGCGAGCTGGCAGGATGCGGAGGTGAGCTTTACCCCCACCGAGTTTGCCCTGCTCACCCTGCTGGTACGGATGGCGGGGCGGGTGCTGAGCCGGGAGGAGATCCTCAACCGGGTGTGGGGCTATCAGGCGTTTCCCTCCACCCGCACCGTCGATACCCATATTCTGCAGTTGCGCCAGAAGCTACCCGGACTGGCCATCGAGACGGTGCGCGGCATCGGCTACCGGCTGGAGGTGCCAGCGTGAAGCGTGCAACGCTGCTGGCTCTAAGCGTCGGCCTTCTGAACGCAAGCTGTGTGATGGCAACCGATCGCCTCCTGGAAACCGAGCACACCGACCCGCTGCAACCGGCTACCTTGGCGCTGTTGCAGGGAGATAACCGGCATGCCTGGCAATCTTTGCAGCAGGCTTGGCCTGCCCTCAACAGCGATGCCGAGCGCCGCAGCTGGCAGGGGATGCTGACTGCGCTGAGTGCCCAGCACTGCGGCAAGGATTTCCCGCTCACTCTGCCTGATGGGGTGAGCGAGCTGCGCCTTGAGCTGATCCAGCGCGATGCGCCGCTGCTGCGGGACTATCGGGTGCAGTTGACCGGCGAGGGGGCCATCACCGCCGCTGAACTCATCGATCCCGCTGGTCGCAACCGGTTGGCAGGTGCCCAGTGGGAGGCGGAAGGGAGCAAGGGGGCCAGGGTCGTGGGGGCCGATCTGCCTACGCCTTTGCCAGCCGGACTCTATCAGCTGCGGCTGGCGGTGGCTGGCAAGGAGTGGCAGGTAGTGCTGCCGCTGCCTGCGGTGCAGGATCTGGACTGGCTCTCCCGCTCGCCGCAGACGGTGGCCAATCCCCCCGCCAATCCCGCTTCGTGCACTCCGCTCTGGCTTGAGCAGACTGTGCTGGCTCGCCCGCAATACTCCCTGCTCTGGTGGCACCGCATTGCGCCCGATGAGCCGGTGAACTGGCCTGCTGCCACGCCCGACAGCTGGCGTACCCTTTCGCTGGTGCAGACCAGCCAGCGTGGCCAGCTGGTGTTGCAGCTGAGCCACAGTCAGGCGGGGCCGGTGGACTAATGGATGTCGTGATGGTCAGGTCACCGCAATCCTGACATTGGCCTGACAATCGCAGGCGGCCGATCTGCTGAAATGGCGATTCCCGTGTGTTATCAGGAATCACCGACCATGACTCTTCTTCCCGAATTAGCGAGCCGGATCCGCCCGCTGCTGCTGTTGGCGCCGCTGTTCTCCCTGCCTGCCGAGGCGCTGACCCTTGCCAACGATCAGTGGCGTATCGAGCTGGATCCCGCCACCCTGGCGGCCGAGGCTGTGCTGCCATCGGGCAAGCACCTTGCCATCTCTTCTCCCGGCCCGCGTCAGCCTGTCACCGCCTTGCAGCAGGAGGGGGTACGTGCCAACTGGCTGACCAGCTCTGATGGTGAGGTGCGAGCCTTGGCTCGCCTTGAGGGTAACCGTCTGATCCTTACCCTCAGCCGTGCGAGTGCTGGCGAGCTGGTGTGGCCGCGGGTACCGGCAGGGGCGCAGGCGCTGATGCTGCCGATCCACGAGGGATTTCGCATTCCGGCTACGCACACTGCGTGGCGCAAGGCGCTGGCGCAGGAGTATCAGGGGATCAACACCACGGATAATCTCACCCTGCCGGTGGTTGGGCTGGATCACGGCGATCAGCAGTTGGCGATCCTCTTTGCCAACCATTTCAACAACCGGCTCACCTTTGCTCCGAAGAAAGATGGCATTGCCCTCACCGCGACCCATAGCGTCAACCGCCTCAATCTGGCTGACCCCTATGAGGTGGCGGTGTCGCTGCAACCGGGCAATGACTGGCTGGCGGCGGCCAAGGCCTATCGCAGCTGGTTGCAGGCACGGGGCGAGCTGGTCTCGCTCGAAAGCAAGCTGGCGGCGGTACCGGATGGCAAACGGCTGATTGGTGCCTCTCACCTCTACCTTTGGGGCGAGCGACTGCTGGTGCCACAGGATGTGAAGAGCTGGCCCGCGCTGCGTCGGCTGATCCCCGCCGACTGGCTCAAGGGGGAGAGCAAGCGTGCGCTGCAAGCGCCCGATCTTGAGCGCAACCGCTATCTGCAAAATCTGGTGCTGACCGGAGTTGAGCAGGCGCTGGTGCTGCGCCATCCGGGTCAGCAATCGGCCGATTTCGCTGCCCGGCGTGCGCTGGCGGCCACGCAACTGGGCTCTGCGCTCAACGAGCCGCAGAGTTGGGGTGATGGCAGCTCGACCAAGATGATCGCCGCTCTCAAGCAGGCTGGACTACCCAGACTCTGGCTGGGGCTGCCCCAGTGGACTGCCGGTTTTGCTGCGCCAGAGGGGATTGCACTTGCCAAAGCGGCGGGCTATCTCATCGCTCCCTACGACTCTTACGATACCGCGCTACCGGAGGGAAATCGCCAGCAGAGCTGGCTCACCGCCCAGATGGGGCAGGATATTTACTTGCGCTGCGGCATCATGCAGGAGAACGGGCGGCGCAAGAGCGGCTTTCAAAATAGCGGCGTTTACACCAATCAGGCCTGCGTGCGTCCGGTGATGGAGCAGCGAGTGCCCAAATTGCAGCAGGCAAGCCACTACAACAGCTGGTTCCTCGATGTGGCGGCGACCGGCATGGTGTTTGACGACTTCGACCCGGCCAAGCCGACCACTCAGGCGCAGGATGCGCAAAACCGGATGGCCGGGATGGCGTGGATTGCCAGGAGTCAGGGGGTGCTGGTGGGCTCCGAGGAGGGCGGCGCGGTTGCCAACCGCACTGCGGCCTTTGCCCACGGCCCTCAGACCAGCGGCTTTGGCTGGCAGGATCCCGATATGCGCCGCAACAAGCGCTCTCCCTACTATCTGGGAGCCTGGTATCCCGAACATGAGCCCGCGTTCTTCTTTCGCCAGAGCCATTTAAAACCTGAGTATCAAGGGCTCTACTTCGATCCGGCGCTGCGGTTGCCGCTGTTCCAGAGCGTCTTTCACGACAGCATAGTGACCACCCACCACTGGACGATAGATAGCCTCAAATTCAAGGAGAGCCGTCAGGTCACCGAACTGTTGCAGCAGCTCTACAACGTGCCGCCCCTGCTCAACATCAGTCTGGATAGCGCCAGCGCTCGCATTCCCTACCTCAAGGGGCTCGATGCCTTCTTCCGCCCGCTGCATGAGCGGCTCTACAACCAGCCGCTCACCGGTTTTCGCTGGCTCGATAAAAGAGGTGTGGTGCAGCAGAGCGAGTTTGCCGATGGCACAAGATTGGTGGCCAACTTCGGCCCGGCCACCGAGCTGGCGGGGATGAAGCTGGCAGCTCAAAGCGTGCTGGCGCTGCTGCCCGATGGCAGGCGGTTGCAGTTTATTTCGCAACCGGATGGCGCCCGCTAATCTGGCGTTCTGGCTTTTATTTCACCAGAGGATGCTGTGGCAGAACTTTTCATGTATAGATGAACGTTCTGCAAAATAAACGAGAGGCAGTTCTGATGATTGAGAGTGAAGTGATTAGAGAGGTAAACCATCCGGCGTGGTCGTTGGTCTGGCAGATCTATGGCGAGAGTTTTCCCCGCTACGAGCAGCGCCAGTCACAGCATCAGCCGCAGAAGATGCGGGATCCTCGCTATCACTGCCAGATCTTTTATCAGGACGGCCTGCTGCTCGGTTTCATCTTCTGGTGGGCGTGTGGCGAGCAGATCTATATCGAGCATCTGGCCATCAATCCTGCGCTGCGCGGCAGCAACTACGGCAGCAGCCTGCTGGCCGAATTTTGCGAGTGGGTAGGCAAAACCGTCATTCTCGAGATCGATCCGCCAGAAGATGAGATTGCCATTCGCCGTCTGCGCTTCTATCAGGGGCTGGGTTTTTGTCTCAACGACTATGCCCATGTCCACCCGCCCTATCATCCTGATTATCAAGGACATGTGCTGCGGGTGTTGAGCTATCCGGGGCTTCTTGAGGAAGAGGCCTATCAGCATTTCAACAGCATGCTGGTGGAGACGGTGATGGATCACGGCTGAGCAGCCGTAAGAATGCTGTTTTACCGATAAGAGCTGGGCCCGCCTGAAGCAATTCAGGCGGGCCCATTTTCATTGCCGCTGGCGGGAATTACTCCCCCAGCAGGGTGTGCCAGACGGCGAGCACATGGCTGCGCTCACTCTGCAGCTGATCGTCGCTCACCTTGCGGGAGATCTCCGAGAGGTTGAGGCGATGGCCGAGGTTGCGGATCTCCAGATAGGCCTGCTTCAGCCCCTCCGCCTGCTCCAGGGTCAGCACCCCCGCCATCACGCACTCATCGAAGATGCGCACGTTATCGGACCAGCAGGTGAGGGCATCGGGCTCGCCGCAGGCGTGGGCCAGCACCAGATACTGGGCGATAAACTCGATATCCACCATGCCGCCGGGGGACTGCTTGAGGTCGAACTCGCCAGCCCCCGCTTTCAGCAGGTGATCCCGCATCTTGTGGCGCATCTCGCGCACCTCGCGGGCCAGGGTCGGCAGCTCCCGCTCCTTGGCCAGGACATCGCGGCGGATGCGGGCAAATTCGGCAATGATGGCGTCATCGCCATAGATGGGGCGAGCCCGCACCAGCGCCTGATGTTCCCAGGTCCATGCCTCGTTTTGCTGGTATTGCTCGTAGGCCGACAGCGACGAAACTAGCAGGCCGGAGTCGCCGGAGGGGCGCAGCCGCATATCGATCTCGTAGAGAATGCCGGAGGGGGTGCGGGTGCTGAACAGGTGCAGGATCCGCTGCGCCAGACGCAGGTAGAACTGACGGCTGTCGATGGGCTTGCGACCATCTGTGTAGCTGTTGGGATCGCCGCCGTGCAGGAAGACGAGGTCGAGATCCGAGCCGTAGCCGAGCTCGATGCCACCCAGCTTGCCATAGGCCACCACCGCAAAGCCGCGCTGGCCGCTCACCGCCACCTCGGGTGGCACCCCGTAGCGCTCGCTCATCTGGGCCCAGGCCTGATTGACCACCTCTTCGGTGATCGCCTCCGCCAGCCAGGTGAGGTGATCGCTCACCTTCATCAACGGCAGGGCGCCGGCGATGTCGGCCGCCACGATGCGCAGCAGTTGTACCTGCTTGAACTGGCGCAGCGCCTCCATCTGCTGCTCCACATCCTCTTCGGGGATGCGCAGCAGGAACTGGCGCAGTTGGGGCTTGTACTGATCGAGCGGGGTGGGATGGTAGAGGTGCTGGGGATCGAGCAGCTCATCGAGCAAAATGGGGTAGCGGGCCAGCTGCTCGCTCACCAGATGGCTGGCGTCGCACAGCCGCACCAGCTGGCGCAGGGCGCCCGGGTTTTCCGCCAGCAGCTGCAAATAGGCGCTGCGGGTGAAGATGCGGGTAAGCAGCTCACAGACCCGCTCGAACAGGCGGGCGGGTTGCTCACTGGCGACCACCAGCCGCAGCAGCTCCGGCATCAGCCAGTCCAGCGCGATGCGCCCCTGCGGCCCCACCTGACGGCGCTTGTACTCCTCCTTGAAACGCAGCAGCGCGGCGCAGAGCGGGGCGGGCTCGGCCACCCCCTGCGCGGTCAGCAGTTTTTCCAGCTCGGCGGCGTCGAGCTCGGTGCGCCACAGATCGAGCCAGAGCTGCTCCAGATGGGCGGGTGCCTCTTTCTCTTCCCCCACCACGGCGGCGAACTCCTGATGGACGGCGGCCATCTCCTCATCCAGATGAGCCATAAAGGCGTCCCAGTCAGCAAAACCCAGAGCAGCGATCAGCCGCTGGCGATCCCGCTCCTCGGTGGGCAGGGTCTGGGTCTGTTGATCGCCGATCTCCTGCAGGATGTTTTCGACCCGGCGCAGGAAGCGATAGGCATCCAGCAAGCGGTCGCAATGGGCGGATTCGAGGGCGCCGCACCGGGCGATGGCGGCCAGCGCCTGGGGCAGGTGGCGCACTCGCAGCGCCGGTTCACGCCCGCCGCGGATCAGTTGCAGCGCCTGGGCAATAAACTCCACTTCACGGATGCCGCCTGCCCCCAGCTTGATGTTGCCCTCCAGCCCCTTGCGGCGCACCTCGGCGGCGATCATCGCCTTCATCTGGCGCAGACCGTCGATGACGCCGAAGTCGATGTAGCGGCGAAACACGAAGGGGCGTAGCATCTCGGCCAGCTCGACCGCGTGCTCGCACTGGGGCCCCAGCACCCGCGCCTTGACCATGGCGTAGCGTTCCCAGTTGCGGCCGTGGTGCTGGTAGTAATCCTCCATGGCTGCGAAGGAGATGGCGAGCGGCCCCGCATCGCCAAAGGGGCGTAAGCGCATATCGACCCGGAACACCTGACCATCCTGGGTGGGCTGGTGGAGGGCGTTGATGATGCGCTGACCGAGCTTGATAAAGAACTGCTGGTTGGCGAGCTCGCGCCGCCCGCCGACCGTGTAGCCATTTTCAGGGAAGGTGAAGATAAGGTCGATGTCCGAGGAGAAGTTCAGCTCGCCGCCACCGAGCTTGCCCATACCGAGGATAAGCAGCGGTTGCGGGTTGCCGTTGCCGTCCATCGGAGTGCCCAGCTCGCCACACTGTTTGGCGTAGAGCCAGTCGCGGGCAGAGCAGATCAGGGCATCCGCCAGTTTGGTGAGGTGGATAAAGCTCTCTTCTACTTCAGCGTGGCCCAGCAGCTCGCGCCAGGCGATCACCAGCATACGGCTGCGGCGGAACTTGCGGAGGATACGCTTGAGCGCCTCTTCATCACTCACCTCGGCGAGCAGGGAGGTGAGGTCACTCTGGTAGGCGGGCCAGCGTTCGGTTCGTTCGAGATCACCGGAGGCGAGCAGCTCGGTCAGCAACTCCGGCTGTTTGAAGAGGGAGTCGGCGACAAAATCGGAGAGGCCGAGCAGGGTCAGCAGGGTCTGGCGAACGGGCTCGGGCAGCGAGCCATAGTCGGGGGCTAGCTCGACCAGTCGCTGCCATTGGCGCTCGGCCTGTTCTTGCAGCAGGGGGGAGAGGGCGGAGAAAGAGGGAGAGTGCTGGGCCACGGTTGCCGTCCTTGTGGTTCACGACAGCTGGTTAACGACACGAGGTTAACAACGCTGCCGGTTCAAAATGGTGGCTGCCAATCTAGCACTGTCAGGCTCCCGCGTCACAGCGCAGGGGCGAGAAGCATGATCCGGCAAGGAAAATGGGTTGCTGGTGGGGATATGAAGAAAGGCCCCGCAGGGCCTTTCTGTCTATGCGCTGTGGTCACGCCAGTTTGAAGGACTGGATCTGGCTGTCGAGCTCCTTGCTGTGCTGCTCGACCAGTTCGGAGGCCTCTTGCAGTTCACGCAGCACCACGACGGAGCCTTCGGCGATCTGCTTGACCTGTTCCAGATTGCCGCGCATCTCTTCGGCGACCGAGCTTTGTTGCTCGGAGGCGGCGGCGATGTGGCGGTTCATGTCGGCGACACCCTGTACCCGCTGCACTATGGTGGCGAGCTGGGTACCGGCCTGGGTCACCTGTTCCACCCCCTTGTCGGCCTGCTGTACGCTTTGGGCCATCAGCTCGCCAGCCTGATGGGCATTGCCCTGCAGCTGTTCGATCATCTTCTGGATCTCGACGGTGGCGGCCTGAGCCCGGTTGGCCAGCTCGCGCACTTCGGAGGCCACCACGGCAAAGCCGCGACCAGCTTCACCGGCGCGAGCCGCCTCGATTGCAGCGTTCAGGGCCAGCAGGTTGGTCTGCTCCGAGATGCCGCGAATGGTGTCGACCACAGAGCCAATGCGCTCGACTCCCTGCTCCACCTCGTTGACCACGGTGGCGGAGCGCTGGATGTTGCCGGAGAGGGTGTCGATGGTGCTGACGGTGTCGGCGACGCAGCGGCTCCCCTCTTCCGCCAGCTGGCTGGTTTCGGCGGTGGCGTGAGAGGCCTGATCCGCATGGGCGGCCACTTCGCGAATGGCGCCGACCATCTGGCTCATGGCGCTGGCCAGCTGTTCGATCTGGGTGAACTCTTCGTTGATCGCTTCGTTGGCCTCTTCCATGCAAAGGGTCACCTGGGAGGCGATGTCGTTGAGCTCCTTGCAGGCGGCGCGCTGGTTGCCAAACACCTCTTTGAGGTTCTCCTGCGAGTGGGAGACCGCCTTGGCGATGTCACCGAATTCGTCACGAGACTTGAGCAGTACCTTGTGGCTGAGGTCCCGCTTGGCGAAGCGCTCCAGCAGGCCCACCAGATAGTGCACCTGCTTGACCATCAGGCGGGAGCCGGTGAGCAGCAGGATCACGAACAGCAGCCCCATGATGGCGGTCTCCATCAGACCGGTCCAGAGCAGGCGATTGGAGATCGCATCCGCCTTGGCGGGATCGAGCCCTTCGCTGAGCAGGGTCGCTTCCAGATTGTTGGCGTCAAACCAGAGTTTTGTCAGTAGCAGGAGGGTACTGAACACCATCAGCAGCACCACTTTGGGTACCAACCGGATGTTGCTCATTCTTTTCTCCAGCAGGTTCAGCTGCATTGTCATTCTCCTTTTAAAAGCCGTTTTTTCCTTTGCCCTCAGGACTATCGGCATTATCTTCTCTTTTATTAATTTGCACTGTGCTTAAAGTTGGAAAATGTATGCGACATCACTTAACTCATCTGCGGGCGATGGATCTGCTGATGGCATTTCTGTCGATTATCTCGGTTGTGCTGGTGACGGCCCGCTGGTGGGGCCATGAGAGCCTGACACCACAGACTCTGCAGCTCTTCTATGACCTCGACAGTCTGATCTGCTACTTCTTCCTCGCGCACTTTGCTTATGGTTGGATCCGGGCCTCCGATCGCAAGGCCTATTTCAAGGCCAACTGGATCTATCTGCCGGGTAGCCTGCCGATGGCGGAGCAGCTGCGCTGGGCGCGGTTGATCCAGTTGTGGCGGGTCTATCAGCTGTTCAAGGAGCACCCGGATCTCTGGGCCATGTTCCGTCGCGAGCGCAACGAGACCACTCTTTCCGGCATCCTGTTCCTCTTTTTCCTGCTGCTGGGGGTGGGCTCCGGCGTCATGTACTGGATTGAGTCAGGCCAGCCCGGCAGCCAGATTGAGACACCCTATGATGCCTTCTGGTGGACGCTGGTGACCCTCTCGACAGTGGGTTACGGGGATCTGGTGCCCAAGACCGAGGAGGGGCGGTTTGTCGCCAGCCTGCTGATCCTGTTCGGGGTCGGTCTGTTCGGTGCCATCAGCGGTTTTATGGCCAGCCTGTTTTTGCAGCCCAACAAGGGGGATGGCGAGACCGACAAGTGGCGTCATCACAACAACAACCAGCAAGAGGAGCTGCTGCGTGAGATACGCGCCCTGCGCAGCGAAGTGCAGGAGCTGAAAAACAAGTGAGGCCGCGGACGGGCAAGTTGCGAGGTGACTCGCAACTCTGCGCTCTTTAATCCGGGGGAGGTGCTTTTTCTTTGCTTGTCCTTTAACCTGCTGGCGGCTTAACATTCAACCTCTTGTCCAAACCTGAAAAAGAGAATCGATCGACCATGCGCGCCCTTCTCGGGATTTTGATCTGCTTGTGTGCCCAACAGGCACTGGCCGATACCCGTTATGTTTCAGACAACATCTTTACCTATATCCACAATGGCCCGGGTACCCAGTACCGGATCCTTGGCAGCGTCAAGGCTGGTGAACCGCTGGAGGTAAAGGCGGTGAACAGCGAGGCCGGTTTCACCCAGGTGGTGGACGGTCGTGGCCGCGAGGGGTGGATCAAGAACAGCGAACTGCAGAGCCAGATCAGCCTGCGCGAGCGTCTGCCCCAGGTGGAAAAAGAGCGCGATGAGCTTAAAGATCGCTTGCAGAACCTCAACGGTGACAACGAGAAACGCTTCACCGAGAAGGATGGTCAGATCGCTGCCCAGAGCAAGGAGATCGCTGCTCTCAAGGCCCAGCTGGTCAGTCAGGGTGAGGAGATGAGCAATCTCAAAGAGCAGAATGATGCCCTGACCCAGAGCTACGACAACCAGGAGCACGACATGCAGATGGACTGGTTTATCCGTGGTGGTGCCATGGTGGGTGCCGGTATCCTGCTTGGTATCCTGCTGCCGATGCTGCCCCGTCGTCGCAGCCGTGGCGATCGCTGGATGAACTGACGCATCTGGCTGAATGAATTGCTAAGAAGGGTCGCCGTGGCGGCCCTTCTTTTTTTTGGGCACATTGGAGACATCCGCTATTGGGCGGAATGCGTGGCTGCTTTGCGATAGAGCGGCGGCAGATCGTATACAAAATGAAGTCAGATGACCCTCACGCTTGCTGGCGTATTGGCTTCAAAAGGGAGTTCATGGGGGGAATGAGCGATCTTTGTTAAAGGTTGGCAACAAATTCATTTCATATAGGGTGCAACATTGTATACATTATCGGCGTTTCGGCGGCGCGTCCGCCTTTGTCGATATCAGCCCTAGGGCGTACAGGAAGACCCCATATGTTCAAAGCTACTCAAGTGCTTGCCGCTGACTATATCCCCTCCGATCTGGCCGCCCTGCGCGAAGCCATCACCCAAAACTACGTGGTGGATGAAAATGCCTATCTGGCCGAACTGTCGGCCATGCTGCCGGGGGATGGCGCCTCGCTGGAGCAGGTGACCCAGCGTGCCCGTACTCTGGTGACCAAGGTGCGCAAGGAGAGCGGCTCCGGTGACGGTATCGACGCCTTCCTGCAGGAGTACAGCCTGGATACTCAGGAGGGGATCATCCTGATGTGTCTGGCCGAGGCGCTGCTGCGCATTCCCGATGCCGAGACCGCCGATGCCCTGATCAAGGACAAGCTCTCCGGCGCCAACTGGTCATCCCATTTCCGCAAGAGCGACTCTACTCTGGTCAACGCCTCCACCTGGGGGCTGATGCTGACCGGCAAGATCATCAAGCTCGACAAAAAGCTGGACGGCAACCCGGCCAACCTGCTGGGGCGCATGGTCAACAAGCTGGGGGAGCCGGTGGTGCGCTCTGCCATGTATGCCGCCATGAAGATCATGGGCAAGCAGTTCGTGCTGGGGCGCGACATGAAGGAGGCGCTCAAGGCGAGCCGCAAATCCCGCGAACTGGGCTACACCCACACCTACGACATGCTGGGCGAATCGGCGCTGACCATGCAGGATGCCGACAAGTATCTGACCGATTACCGCAACGCCATCGAGGCGGTCGGCAACGAGCGGATCAGCGACGGCGGCCCGGCCCCCTCCATCTCCATCAAGCTTTCGGCGCTCCATCCACGCTATGACGTGGCCAACCGTGAGCGGGTACTTGGCGAGATGTGCGAGCGGCTGGTGGGGTTGGTGCGGCTGGCCCGCGACAAGGATGTGGCCATCAGCATCGATGCCGAGGAGATGGACCGCCTCGAGCTGTCACTGGACTTGTTCGAGCAGCTCTACCGCTCCGATGCCAACCGCGGCTGGGGTAAGCTCGGCATGGTGGTGCAGGCTTACTCCAAGCGCGCGCTGCCGGTACTCTGCTGGCTTACCGCACTGGCCCGCGAGCAGGGTGACCTCATTCCGGTTCGCTTGGTAAAAGGCGCCTACTGGGACAGCGAACTGAAATATGCCCAGCAGGCGGGCTTGCCCGGCTACCCGCTATTTACCCGCAAGGCGGGCACCGATATCTCCTATCTCGCCTGCGCCCGCTATCTGCTGAGCGAGCCGACCCGCGGCTTTATCGCTCCCCAGTTCGCCACCCACAATGCCAATACCGTGGTCAGCATTCTGGAGATGGCCGGTGATCGCCAGTTTGAATTCCAGCGCCTGCACGGTATGGGGGAGGAGCTGCACAACGCCGTGCTGAACGACAATCCCGGCCTGCACTGCCGCATCTATGCGCCGGTCGGCGCCCACAAGGATCTACTGCCCTATCTGGTGCGCCGCCTGCTGGAGAACGGGGCCAACACCTCCTTCGTCCACAAGCTGGTGGACCCCAACACCCCGGTCGATTCGCTGGCCGAGCACCCGCTGCGCACCCTCAAGCGCTACTCCGGCTTTGCCAACGACCGCATTCCGCAGCCGGTGAACCTCTTCATCGACCGCAAGAACTCCAGCGGCGTCAACATGAACATCCTCTCCATCCAGCGCCCCTTCTTCGCCCGCTTGAAAGAGCTGGAGAGCAAGCAGTGGCTGGCAGGCCCCATCGTCGATGGCGAGACCCTCAAGCGCAGCGAGGCGCGCACCGTGCTGAGCCCGCAGGATGTGAGCCTCACCGTCGGCAAGATCCACTGGGCCGACGAGCAGGCGGTGGAGCAGGCCTTGGCATCTGCCCACGCTGCCTTCCCGCGCTGGCGTGAAACCCCGGTGAGCGAGCGTGCCGCCGCGCTGGAGAAGCTGGCGGATCTGCTGGAAGCGCACCGCGAGCAGTTTGTCTCCCTCTGTACCCGCGAGGCGGGCAAGCTGCTGCAAGATGGCATCGACGAGGTGCGTGAAGCGGTCGATTTCTGCCGCTACTACGCGGTGCAGGCGCGCAGCCTGATGGGACAGGCGACCCTGCTGCCCGGCTACACCGGCGAGCAGAACGAGCTGTTCCTGCAGGGGCGCGGGGTGTTTGTCTGCATCAGCCCGTGGAACTTCCCGCTGGCGATTTTCCTCGGCCAGGTCGCTGCTGCGCTGGCAACCGGCAACACCGTCATCGCCAAACCGGCGGAGCAGACCGGCCTTATCGCCCATCTGGCGGTGACGCTGGCCCATCAGGCCGGTATTCCGGGCGACGTGCTGCAACTGCTGCCCGGTGACGGTGCCACCGTCGGTGCCAAGTTGACAGCCGATCCGCGTATCGGCGGCGTCTGCTTCACCGGCTCCACCGAGACCGCCAAGCTGATCAACATGACCCTGGCCCAGCGCGATGGCGCCATCCTGCCGCTCATCGCCGAGACCGGCGGCCAGAACGCCATGATTGTCGACTCCACCGCGCTGCCGGAGCAGGTGGTGCGCGACGTGGTGAGCGCAGCCTTCCAGAGCGCCGGTCAGCGCTGCTCGGCCCTGCGGGTGCTCTACCTGCAGGAGGAGATCGCAGAGCGGGTGCTGGAGATCCTCACCGGCGCCATGCAGGAGCTGAAAGTGGGCAACCCGGCC
Source organism: Aeromonas sp. R5-4 (assembly GCF_040908215.1). Taxonomy (NCBI): domain Bacteria; kingdom Pseudomonadati; phylum Pseudomonadota; class Gammaproteobacteria; order Aeromonadales; family Aeromonadaceae; genus Aeromonas; species Aeromonas sp. R5-4. The sequence continues at coordinate 18,192 of NZ_JBFODG010000025.1, forward strand.
GAGCACAACACCGACGTCGGCCCGGTGATCGATGCCGATGCCAAGGCCGAGCTGGATGCTCATTTGGCCCGAATGATCCCGCGAGCTCGCCTGATTGCCCAGGCGCCGATGCCCGCCGCGACCATGGAAGGGCACTTCGTTCAGCCGACCGCGCTGGAGATCGGCTCCATCCGCGAGCTGGTCAAGGAGCAGTTCGGCCCCATCCTGCACGTGGTGCGCTACGCCACCCGGGATCTGGACAAGGTAATCAGCGACATCAACGGCACCGGCTACGGCCTGACGCTCGGGATCCACAGCCGCAACGAATCCCATGCCGAGGAGCTGGCGAGCCGCATCAACGTGGGTAACGTCTACATCAACCGCAACCAGATCGGCGCCATGGTCGGGGTGCAGCCGTTTGGCGGCCAGGGGCTCTCCGGCACCGGCCCCAAGGCGGGTGGCCCCCACTACCTGAGCCGCTTCGTTACCGAGAAGACCCGCACCATCAACACCACGGCGGTGGGCGGCAACGCCTCCCTGCTGGCGATGGGCGATGCCTGATCCGCGTCGATAGAGGCCGGATACGGGATGCCGGATAACAACGGGCCGCCTTAGGGCGGCCTCTTTATTTGTACCATCCGTTTTTTACGAATGGGACAATCGGCCACGGCGGGGTCGTCAGCGACCTGTGCTGGTCGTAAGATGGGAGCCATTCGCGCGGCGTTTGCCCCTTGGCGGGCCCGCCGTAGCCAAGGTTTTGTTTTAACGAGAGTGTTTATCTGATGTCATTAACCGAACAAGCCCGCTGGTTCGTGCTGGGGGGCGATCATCTGGTACTGCTCGATCCGCAGGGAGAGGTGCCACAAGGAAGTAAAGCGTGCCTGCCCGCAGCGCTGGCCGGTGCCCGTTTCGAGCGTTTCGATGAGTGGCAGGGTCAGCCCTGCTATCTGCTGGATCTGGGGGCTGAGGCCGACACGACTATGATGGCCCCGCTGCGCCAGTTGATGGTAGCGGGGGATGAAGAGGGCTTTCGCCTTGCTGGCCGCGCCTGGCAGCTCGCCACCTTCCGCCGCACCCACCGCTTCTGCGGCGAGTGCGGCGCCCCCATGACCCCGAAGGCGGGGGAGTGGGCGCAGGTGTGCCACCTCGGCCACACGGCCTATCCGCGCATCTCCCCCTGCATTATCGTGGCGGTGCGCAAGGGGCCGGAGATCCTCTTGGCGGCCCATCGCCGTCACTATCAGGCCGAGGATCCCATGTATACCGTGCTGGCCGGCTTTGTGGAGGCGGGGGAGAATCTCGAGCAGTGCGTGGCGCGGGAGGTGTTCGAGGAGAGCGGCATCCGGGTGCGCAATGTGCGCTATGTGGCGAGCCAGCCCTGGCCCTTCCCCCACAGCCTGATGATGGGCTTTACCGCCGACTACGAGAGCGGCGAAATCCGGGTGCAGGATGACGAACTGGTCGCTGCCGATTTCTTTACCGCCGACCGCTTGCCGCGTTTGCCGCCCCACGGCACCATCGCCCGGCGGCTGATCGAGCGTTCGCTGGCGGGCGAGGGGTAACGAGGCGCTTATCTTTTCGCCAATCTTTTTGCACTTCTTGTTACAAGCGGGGCGGTCAGGTTTGCGCCCCTTCACATCTTTGCAACCGATCACCCATTTGCCACGTTTTGGGCAGTCCGATCCGGTGGGCAAAGTGGTATTATGGCCGCCATTTTATGCGTGATACGAACTCAGGAACTGGGATGAAAGAGCTGAAGAACGATCGATACCTGCGCGCCCTGCTGCGTCAGGACGTGGATATGACCCCGGTATGGATGATGCGCCAGGCTGGCCGTTATCTGCCGGAATACAAGGCGACTCGCGCCCAGGCGGGGGATTTCATGTCCCTGTGCCGCAACGCCGAGCTGGCCTGTGAAGTCACCCTGCAGCCGCTGCGCCGCTACCCGCTCGATGCCGCCATCCTCTTCTCCGACATTCTCACCGTGCCCGATGCCATGGGGCTCGGTCTCTACTTCGAGCAGGGTGAAGGCCCGCGCTTCGAGCGTCCGATCACCTCCATGGCCGATGTGCAGGCGCTGCCCATTCCGGATCCGGAAGATGAGCTGGGCTACGTGATGAACGCAGTGCGCACCATCCGCCGTGAGCTGAAGGGCGAAGTGCCGCTCATCGGCTTCTCCGGCAGCCCCTGGACCCTGGCTACCTACATGGTGGAGGGGGGCAGCTCCAAGGCGTTCACCAAGATCAAGCAGATGATGTACGCAGAGCCGCAAACCCTGCACCTGCTGCTCGACAAGCTGGCCGACAGCGTGATTGCTTACCTCAACGCCCAGATCAAGGCGGGTGCCCAGGCGGTCATGGTGTTCGACACCTGGGGCGGCGTGCTCACCCCGCGCGATTACCGCGATTTCTCCCTGCAGTACATGCACAAGATTGTCGATGGCCTGATCCGCGAGCACGACGGTCGCCGTGTGCCGGTCACCCTGTTCACCAAGAACGGCGGTCAGTGGCTGGAGCAGATCGCCGCCACCGGGTGCGATGCGCTGGGTCTGGACTGGACCACCGACATTGCCGATGCCAAGCGTCGGGTCGGCGACAAGGTGGCGCTGCAGGGCAACATGGATCCCTCCATGCTCTACGCCACTCCCGCTCGCATTCGTGAAGAGGTCGCCTCCATTCTGGCCGGTTTCGGTCACGGTAATGGCCACGTATTCAACCTCGGCCACGGCATCCATCAGGATGTGGATCCGGAACACGCTGGCGTGTTCGTCAACGCGGTACACGAGCTCTCCGCCCAGTACCACGGTCGCTAAGGCCGGGGCGAGAGAAGAAGAGTGTGTTTGATATCCGGGGCCGCAAGGCCCCGTTTTACATTGAAAAAGGCGCCGCGACGACGAGAGCGTGGCGCCCGTGCAGGAGGCAAGATGAGCAGCAAGTCACTGGATTGGGGTATCGATCTTGGCGGTACCAAGTGTGAATGCGTGGTGCTGGATGGCGACGAGGTGCTGCTGCGCCACCGCATCCCCACCGAGCGGGCTGGCGGTTATGAGCATATGATCGGCCAGATCGCCAAGCTGGTAGCTGAGTGCGCCGAGAAGATTGGCCAGCGCCCGGCCGTCATCGGTATGGGCACGCCGGGGGCGCGGGATCCGCAGACCGGCCTGATGAAGAACTGCAACACCACCGAGCTCAACGGCAAGCCGTTCAAGGAGGATCTGGAGCGCAAGCTGGGCGTGCCGGTGCTGATCGCCAACGACGCCAACTGCTTCGCGCTGGCAGAAACCCATCTCGGTGCAGTGCGCCAGCACCATCCCGATGCGAAAGTGGTGTTCGGCATCATCATGGGCACCGGGGTCGGCTCCGGCATCGTCATCAACGGCCAGATCCTCAACGGCCACCACGGCATCGCCGGTGAGTGGGGCCACAATGTGCTCTCCCCTGATGGCCCCGAGTGCTACTGCGGCAAGCGTGGCTGCGTCGAGACCCTGATCAGTGGTCCGGCGCTGGAGGCTTGGTACGAGGCGAAGGCCAAGCGCCGCCTCTCGCTCGCCCAAATCGCGGCTGCCACCGCCCACGATCACATCGCCAAGCTCACCATCGACCGGCTGCATCTGCTGTTTGGTCAGGCGTTGGCCAACGTGGTCAACATTCTCGACCCGGATGTGATCGTCATCGGCGGCGGGGTGGGCAATGTGCAGAGCCTTTACAGCGCCGGACGGCAGACAATTTTGCCCTTCCTCTTTAATCCCCGCTTCGCAACCCCCATTATTGCTCCTGCCCTTGGTGACAGTGCCGGGGTATTCGGGGCCGCACTGCTGGCCCGCGGTGAATTCAAGGAGGCCCTGCTGTCGTAGCCGGGGCTCCCGGGCGGCCGGTGCGCCGCCCTGTTGCTGGTTCAAGGAAACGGATTCTCGATGATCAAGATTGCCATCAATGGTTACGGGCGGATCGGTCGCAACGTGTTGCGAGCCCTCTATGAAAGCGGGCGCGACAAGACCATCAAGATCGTCGCCATCAACGAGCTGGCGGCCCCCGAGGCCATGGTGCACCTGACCCGTTACGATACCAGTCACGGTCGTTTTCACTATCCGGTGCAGCTGGCTGGCAACAGCATGCTGGTGGGGGAGGATCTTATTTCCCTGTTTGCCGAGCGGGATCCGTCGAACTTGCCGTGGCGGGCGCTGGGGGTGGATGTGGTGCTCGATTGCACCGGGGTATTTGGCTCGCGGGCCGATGCCAAGCTGCATCTGGCTGCGGGGGCGGGCAAGGTGCTCTTCTCCCACCCGGCGGATGCCGATGTGGATGCCACCGTGGTCTACGGGGTCAACCATCATACCCTCACCGGAGCGGAGCGGATCGTCTCCAACGCCTCCTGTACCACCAACTGCGTGGTGCCGGTGATTGAAACATTGCATCGAGAATTCGAGATAAATTGTGGTACTATTACGACAATTCATTCGGCCATGCATGATCAGCAAGTCATCGATGCCTACCACAGTGACTTGCGCCGAACCCGCGCTGCCAGTCAGTCCATCATTCCGGTGGACACCAAGCTGGCAAAGGGGCTGGAGCGTATCCTGCCCCACTTCGCCGGCAAGTTTGAGGCGATCGCGGTGCGGGTGCCGACCATCAATGTAACAGCGATGGATCTCAGTATTACTGTTCGTAAAAAAGTGACAGTTACTGACGTAAATCAAGCCCTGCAACGGGCATCCAGAGGTACATTACACGGTATTCTGGATTACACGGAAGAACCTCTGGTCTCCGTAGACTTCAATCATGATGCACACTCCTGCATCATTGATGGTACCCAGACCCGGGTGAGCGATGCCAACCTCGTCAAGATGTTGATGTGGTGCGATAACGAATGGGGCTTCGCAAACCGGATGCTGGATACCACCCGGGCCATGATGGCCGCAGGCTGAGCCTGCCCCGGGCGAAAGGTTACTGTTTTTAACATTACCTGGAAAATATAGAGGACTGAATATGTCTGTTATCAAGATGACTGACCTGGATCTGGCGGGTAAACGCGTTCTGATCCGTGCTGACCTGAACGTACCGGTAAAAGACGGCAAGGTCACCTCCGATGCACGTATCGTTGCGACTCTGCCGACCATCAAGCTGGCTCTGGAAAAGGGCGCCAAGCTGATGATCACCTCCCACCTGGGTCGTCCGACCGAGGGTGAATACAACGAAGAATTCTCCCTGGCTCCGGTTGTCAACTATCTGAAAGACGCTCTGTCCTGCCCGGTTCGCCTGGCCAAGGATTACCTGGATGGTGTAGAAGTCGCTGCCGGTGAGCTGGTTGTACTGGAAAACTGCCGCTTCAACAAAGGCGAGAAGAAGAACACCGAAGAGCTGGCCAAAAAATACGCCGCCCTGTGTGATGTCTTTGTAATGGATGCGTTCGGTACTGCTCACCGCGCCGAAGGTTCCACCTACGGTGTTGCCCAGTTCGCTCCGGTCGCTTGTGCTGGTCCGCTGCTGGCGGGTGAACTGGAAGCGCTGGGCAAAGCCATGCTGAAGCCCGAGCGCCCGATGGTTGCCATCGTTGGCGGCTCCAAGGTCTCCACCAAGCTGACCGTTCTGGAGTCCCTCTCCAAGATCGCTGACCAGCTGGTTGTCGGTGGTGGCATCGCCAACACCTTCATCGCTGCTGCCGGTCACAACGTCGGCAAGTCCCTGTGCGAGCACGATCTGATCGACACCGCCAAGAAACTGGCTGCCGAGACCAACATTCCGGTGACCACCGACGTGGTTGTCGGTGCCGAGTTCTCCGAGTCCACTCCGGCTACCATCAAGTCTGTTGCTGACGTGACCGACGGCGACATGATCTTCGACATCGGCCCTGACTCTGCCAAGGCCCTGGCTGACATCATCATGAACGCCAAGACCATCCTGTGGAACGGCCCGGTCGGTGTATTCGAGTTCGACCAGTTCGCTGAAGGCACCAAGGTTATCGCTGAAGCCATTGCTGCTTCTCCGGCCTTCTCCATCGCTGGCGGTGGTGACACCCTGGCTGCCATCGACAAGTTCGGCATCGCTGACAAAGTCTCCTACATCTCCACTGGCGGCGGCGCCTTCCTGGAGTTCGTAGAAGGCAAGGTACTGCCGGCTGTTGCGATTCTGGAACAGCGCGCTAAAGCCTAATTGACCCGGAACGGGGGGCAAAAGCCTCCCGTTTCGTTTATCATGTGCCCGCTGTGCCGGTTCATGATGAACCCCCCATTTTTTATTAACGGCATACGAGACAGGACGATTAAACATGTCTAAGAAAATTTTCGACTTCGTAAAACCCGGCGTGATCACTGGTGATGACGTTCAGAAAGTGTTCGCCATCGCTAAAGAGAACGGCTTTGCTCTGCCGGCCGTAAACTGCGTTGGTACCGACTCCGTGAACGCCGTACTGGAAGCTGCCGCCAAGGTTAAAGCGCCGGTTATCGTTCAGTTCTCCAACGGTGGTGCCGTGTTCACTGCCGGTAAGGGTCTGAAGCTGGAAGGTCAGAAAGCTGCCATCCTGGGTGCCATCTCTGGTGCCAAGCACGTTCACGCTGTTGCCGAAGCCTACGGCGTGCCGGTAATCCTGCACACCGACCACGCTGCCAAGAAGCTGCTGCCGTGGATCGACGGTCTGCTGGAAGCGGGCGAGAAGCACTTTGCTGAAACCGGCAAGCCGCTGTTCTCCTCCCACATGCTGGATCTGTCCGAAGAGTCTCTGGAAGAGAACATCGACATCTGCTGCGAGTACCTGACCCGCATGGCCAAGATGAACATGACTCTGGAGCTGGAACTGGGTTGCACCGGTGGCGAAGAAGACGGCGTCGACAACAGCCACATGGATCAGTCCGCTCTGTACACCCAGCCGGAAGACGTTGCTTACGCTTACGAGCGTCTGTCCAAGATCAGCCCGCGTTTCACCATCGCTGCCTCCTTCGGTAACGTACACGGTGTATACAAGCCGGGTAACGTCAAGCTGACCCCGTCCATCCTGGACGCTTCCCAGAAGTACGTTTCCGAGAAGTTTGGCGTTCCAGCCAAGTCTCTGGACTTCGTATTCCACGGTGGTTCAGGTTCCACTCTGGAAGAGATCCGCGAGTCCATCTCCTACGGCGTAGTGAAGATGAACATCGACACCGACACCCAGTGGGCAACCTGGGAAGGTCTGCTGAACTTCTACAAGAAGAACGAAGCTTACCTGCAAGGCCAGCTGGGCAACCCGGAAGGCGCCGACAAGCCGAACAAGAAGTACTACGATCCGCGCGTATGGCTGCGTGAAGGTCAGACTTCCATGATCGCTCGTCTGGAGAAAGCATTCTCCGACCTGAACGCCATTGACGTACTGTAATTCGTTACAGCACCTTGATTGCATGAAAAGGCGCCCTTCGGGGCGCCTTTTGTATTTCTGTGATCCGTGGCTGCTGGTTTGCCGTGCCGTAGCTGGGTATTATCGAAACAAGTTTGCTTATTTTACTAAACAATTTGCAACAAGGCAGGATGCTGAACATGCAGGCAGGAAAGCAAATCGGATATCAGGAGCACGCGGCCTCCTACTACGCCGCGACCCGCAACGACTCGCAACAGTGGCCCGAGCTGGAGGGGGAGCACAAGGCTGACGTCTGCATCATCGGCGGCGGTTTTACCGGTCTCAATACCGCCATCAATCTGGCTGATGCCGGTTACAAGGTCGCCTTGCTGGAGGCCAACCGTATCGGCTGGGGCGCCTCCGGGCGCAACGGCGGTCAGCTTATTCGCGGTATCGGCCACGATACCAGCCAGTTCGCCCACTGGATTGGTGAGGAGGGAGTGCGCGAACTCGACCTGATGGGGCTGGAGGCGGTGCAGCTGGTGCGCGAGCGGGTCGAGCGTTTCAATATCGAGTGCGATCTCACCTGGGGCTACTGCGATCTGGCCACCCGTCAGCGCCATCTGGTCGGCTTTGAGGAGGATCTCGCGCATCTGGCGAGCCTCGGCTATGAGCACGAACTCAAGCTGGTACCGCGGGAAGATATCCATAGCGTGGTGGGGTCGGACCGCTATATCGGCGGCCTCATCGACATGGGCTCCGGCCATCTCCATCCCCTCAATCTGGCGCTCGGCGAGGCGCGCGCCGCAGCCAGCCTCGGGGTTTCCCTGTTCGAACACTCTCGGGTGACCCATATCGAGTACGGCAAGCAGGTAGAGGTGACCACCGCCCACGGCCGGGTCACTGCCGACTATCTGGTGATCGGCTGCAACGCCTATCTCAACGACCTCAATCCGGAGCTGGGAGGACGGGTGCTGCCGGCCGGTTCCTACATCCTCGCCACCGAGGTGCTGGATCGCCGCTTGCGCCAGCGCTTGCTGCCGCAAAACATGGCGGTATGCGATCAGAACGTGGCGCTCGACTACTACCGCCTCTCCGCCGATGGGCGCCTGCTGTTTGGCGGCGCCTGTAACTATTCGGGGCGAGACCCGAAGGATATCAAGGCCTTTATGTTGCCCAAGATGCTGCGGGTCTTCCCCGAGTTGGCTGGCACTGCCATCGAGTTTCAGTGGGGCGGGATGATCGGGATCGGCGCCAACCGGCTGCCGCAGATTGGCCGCTTGAAGGAATACCCAAACGTGCTCTACGCCCAGGCCTACTCGGGTCACGGTCTCAATGCTACCCATATGGCGGGCAAGCTGGTGGCCGAGGCGATCCGCGGCGAGAGCCGGGGTTTCGATCTCTTTGCCAGCGTGCCCCATATCACCTTCCCCGGCGGCCCGGCGCTGCGCTCCCCGCTGCTGGCACTGGGGATGCTGTGGCACCGGATGAAGGATATCTTCTGATGCCGATTGTCAGCCTGCGCAGTGATGGCTGAGTGCCAGCTCCCTTGCCAGCCCTTGTTTATAGCGGGTTGGCACTATCGTTACGCCTGATAGACCAAAAGATGCATTCGCGCCAATCTCGTCCGGTTGGCGCTATCTTTTAGGTGTGAGAGCGGTTATCTACCAAGGGGACGAGGGTGTGTCTGCTTGCCGGAATAGTTGCCGAAAAAGGGCCGAGGACGGGGAGAGGAGGGCCAAGATGGAGATAAATGTGGTCGCGTCAGGCGGGCTCAGCCCGCTGGCGCAACGGCAGGGTTCTTCCGCTGTGCAGGCACAGGAGAGGGCTGCAACTTCACCATCAACGGGCAGTGACAGCCTGGTGCGCGACCTTGGCGCTGTGCTGGATGAGCTGGGGCTGTCACCGCAAGGGGAGAGCAGCGGCGGTGGCACTGTTTCAATCAGGGATTCGCTGGAAGCGTTCATCAACACCATGATGGGCTCCCTGCAACAGCAGCAGGAGCAACAGCTGGCATTGCAGCAACAACAGCGGCAAGAGCAGGAACAGCGCAAACTCGCCATCGCCGACAGCAGCGAAAACCCGCTCAAGCGGGATCTGGAGCGCCTGCTCGAGACGCTGGATCAGCAGGGCGGACAGGAAAAAGAGAGCGAGCAAGGAGCCGAGCGTGAAGCGGTCAACCCCTTGCAGAGCCAGCTGACCAAGCTGCTGGAGAGCAGTGGTGCGGCAGAGAGCGGGGTCACCCTCAAGGAGGTGCTGTCAGGGTTGGCCAGCAAGCTGCCGAACGAACCTGCCGAGCGAAAAGGGTATCGGGTCGATACCCAGGTTTGAGCTGGTTGGCAACGGCAGGAGAGTCGTTGCAGAGCATAAGGGGCGGAAAGCGCTTTATTGGGCCGGTTCCGCCAGCCGCCACCCCTGTTCGTCCTTCATCATCCATACCTCGGCCTCTTGTGGCAGCACCTGGCCCGCCTCGAACTCGCCATATTTGCGCTCGAGCTCCATCAGCCCCATCTCCTGCTGGAAGGGGCCAACCCGGTCGTAGACCAGGTCCTCGTCGTGCAACACCTGCAACTGATCGAGCCCCTGCTTGAAGTGGAGCTGGTAACTCACCTTGACCAGATAGACCCCCTCCATCCGCTCCTCCTTGCCGAGGATGGTGAAGTCGCTGATATCGAACAGGTTGGCGTCTGTCTCGGCCAGTAGCTTGGCGGTGACCTGCTGGTGGATATCCTCTTCACCGGGCCCTGCACTGCAGCCATAAAGCCAGAGGGCTAGCAGGGGGATGAACCACTTTTTCATCAAAACTCCGGACGGGCGAGACAATCGAAGGGCAAATTCTGCCATGCTGCCGGTCATATACAAGGGATTGCCAGAAAAATCAGTGCGTAACGTATAAGGCTGCCCCCTGTCTGTCTACAGGGGCGCCGTTGGTCAGCGTAGCTGATCGAGCCTGCCCAGAAACTCCGCCGGCCCCATAAAACCGGTGACCCGCTGGCCTGTCAGCTCCTTGCCCTCGCGGTCGAAGAAGATGAGGGTCGGCAGCCCCAGTACATTGAGGCCGTTGAGCAGCTCGATATCGGCATCGTCGTTGGCGGTAACATCCGCCTGCAGCAGCACCATCTGGCCGAAGCGCTCCCGCACAGCTGGATCGCTGAAGGTCTTGTGCTCGAACTCCTTGCAGGCGACGCACCAGTCGGCGTAGAGGTCGAGCAGCACCGGCTTGCCGCGGGCGGCGGCCAGCTGCACCTTGAGATCATCCAGCGTCTTGACGCGGATAAACTGCGGCGCCGTTTGACTGGCATCCGTCGTGATGGCAGCAGGGGGGGCCGGTTGCAGCAGATCCTTGCCCACTACCACGGCGCTGATCATCGCCAGCAACAGCACGAAGCCGCGCACGCTTTTGGCCACCGAGTGGGGTTGGTGCTGGTTGTGGTGATAGAGGTAGCCGCACAACAGCAGCCCCCAGCCGAGCCAGGCGAGAGTGGCAATCTGATCGCTCCAGAGCCGTGACAGCAGCAGGATCGGCACTGCCAGCAGGGCGAAGCCAAACAGCTGCTTGATCACATCCATCCAGGCGCCCGCCTTGGGCAGCAGCTTGCCACCTGAGGTGCCGAGCAGCAGCAGCGGCAGACCCATCCCCAGTGAGAGCGCATAGAGCGCCGCCCCGCCGAGCCAGAGATCGCCGCTCTGGGCCACGTAGATCAGCGCCCCCGAGAGCGGTGCTGTGGTGCAGGGGGAGCAGACCAGCCCGGAGATCATTCCCATGACGGCGACCCCGACTACTGAGCCGCCCTGCTGGCGGTTGGAGAGGCCGGAGAGCCGGGTTTGCAAACTGCTCGGCAGTTGCAGGGTGTAGAGTCCGAACATGGAGAGGGCCAGCAGCACGAACATCACCGAAAGGCCAATCAGCACATAGGGGTGTTGCAGCGCCGCCTGGAATTTCAGGCCCGCCGAGGCCACTACCAGCCCCAGCAAGGTGTAGGTGACCGCCATCCCCTGCACATAGACCATGGAGAGCAGGAAGGCGCGACCGGTGGAGAGGCGATCGCCGGCGCCAGCGATGATGCCGGTCAGGATTGGGTACATGGGGAAGACGCAGGGGGTGAAGGCGAGCCCCAATCCCAGGGCGAAGAAGGCGACGATGCTGAGCCAAAAACCCTGATTGCCGAGGGCGGCGGCCAGCTGATCCTGCTGGCTAACCGGTGTGACGCTTTGTGCCGTTTCCTCAGTGGACGCTGTGGTTGCCGTGACCAGCGGGGCCACATCGATCAGCTTGTCGGTCGGTGGATAGCAGAGGCCGTCGGTACAGCCCTGATAGCGCACCCGCAGGGTAGCATTTTCCCCCACCTCCTTTAGCGGCACCGCGATGCTCACCTGCTGGTAGTAGACCCGGGTCTTGCCGAAGAAGTCATCCTCGTGCTCGGTGCCTTCCGGCAGGGTCGGCTCGCTGAAGGTGAGGTTGTTCCCCTTGAAGCGCAGGCTGTGGCGATAGAGGTAGTAGTCGTCGGCGATGTGGAGGGTCAGCAGCAGCTGATCGCCACGCTGTTCGCTCTCGATCTGAAAGGCCTCATCGACCTGCAAAAATTTGGGTTTGGCGTTGGCCTCAATGCCCAGCGAGCTGAGCAGATCGGCGCCGCTGGCGTGGGCAGGGGCGCTGCCCACCGCTGTCATCAGCAGGGCACAGAGCAGCAACAGGGGAGAGAGCAAGCGGGTGAATGTCATGAGGTCTCCCCATTGAGCCAGTCGAGATAGGCGGGTAGTCCGGCACTCACCGGCAGGGCCAGCAGCTCGGGCACCTCATAGGGGTGATTGGCTTGAATCCATGCCTGCAGCTCGGCAAAGCGCGACTGGCGGGATTTGATGATGAGCTGGATCTCGGTGGCGCGCTCCACCTTGCCTTGCCAACGATAGACGGAGGTAATGCCCGGCAGTTGATTGATGCAGGCGGCCAGCCGCTGGTTCAGCAGCTGTTCGCAGAGAAGGTCGGCACTGGTTTGATCTGGGCAGGTGCAGAGCACCACAATGGCGTCGGTCATAAAGCGGATCTTCACCTCGTTGGGGTAAACCGGGCAGGCGCCCTTGCCGTCTCATCCCTGTCTGCGGATGAAGGTGAAAAAAGCGCCCTAAAATCAGCGGCTACTATACCCCAGAGCCGCTTCAAATAGCATCTGTAGCCATTTGTGAGCCAGCGCCAAAAATTTGTGGGGGGCATGAGATAGACGCTGTCATGGGGACAGGGCAGAATGAGCGGGCTTGTTCCCAATTGACGTAAGGAAATGTATGACCCAACAGAATGAGCAGCAGAGAAACCGCATGTTGAGCCTGCTGCGCGAAGGTGAGCGCCGCATGTTGGTTCAATTGGCCGGGCTGCTGCGCACGACCGCCGATGAAATCAATGCCGAGCTGGAGAAAGAGGAGCTGATGGCCACCCTGGAGCAGCCCATCACGGTGGAGTATCTCAACGGCGTGGTGCAGCACCATCTGTTCGAGCGCAAACACAAGGGTGATATGGCGGTTGCCCAGCAGATCCTGAGCGATTATCAGAGCGAACTGGAAGCGCTGCAGGCCGCCCAGGCGCAGCCTGAAGAGGCTGTCGCAACTGACGAGAGCGGCGAAGAGCTCAAAGCCCAGGCTTGAGCGACGGGCAGGTTTGAATCCTTACCTCTGAATCAGCCGGCCTGCCAGCGCTGATCCCTGTTGCGGCCCCATCATGTCTGCCATGATGGGGCCGTGTCGTTTCTTCAGTTGCCTCCCCTTGTTGACCTTCACTTCTCGGTTTCAATCCAACGGATTCGTGCCTTAGCGCGCCTCTTGTGGCATTCCGTGCGGCACTTCGCGGGGGATGGGGAACACCTTGTCATAGCCCCAGTTGTAGACGAAGGCATAGATCAGGTAGAAGACGACGAAGCCCAGATCCAGCACCAGCGCCTCCAGCATGCTGACGCTCAGCCACCAGGACATGACCGGTAGCGCGACGATCAGCAGACCGCCCTCAAAGCCGAAGGTATGCAGCACCCGTTGCCACAGGGTCTTGTGGGTATGGCCCTGATATTTGAGCAGCAGCTTGTCGACCCCGATGTTGTAGATGTAGTTCCAGACGGTGGCCAGTACCGAGAAGAACAGTGCCAGCGGGCCCATATGGTTGAGCCCGACCCCGGTAACCCAGCTGGCCAGCGGGGCGGCAATCAGCAGGCCAATGAATTCAAAGCCAATGGCATGGCGTAGGCGATCGTTACGGGTACGCATAAGTCACTCTCTCAATCAGGTTCATTCACGAATTGCAGGTTAATCTATAGAACTTTCGCGATAGATTCATGTTGGTATCCATCGCTAAAATAGATGGATGAGATGACTTGCCGGAGGGCAACAAGATGACGCCATCACTGGAACAACTGAGGATCTTGCTGGCGGCCGCCGAAACCGGCTCGTTTTCCGCTGCCGCCCGCAAGCTGGGCAAGGCGCAGTCGGTGGTGAGCAGCGCCATCGCCAATCTGGAGATCGATCTGGCGCTCACCCTGTTTGACCGCAGCGGCCGCTATCCGCAACTGACGGAGGCGGGGGCCCGCATGGTGCAGGAGGCGGGGATCCTGCTGGCGCAGAGTGAACGATTGCAATCCATTGCCGGGGAGCTGGCGGCCGGGGTGGAGACGCGGCTCACTCTGGCCATCGATGATGACTCCCACCTACCCTGGCTCGGCACCCTGCTGGAGGAATTCGCCACTCGTTACCCGACCGTGGAGCTGGAGCTGCTCTTCCCGCTGATGGAAGATGTGACCGAGATGCTGGTGACCGGCCGGGCCCAGCTCGGCATCAGTTATCAGAAGGTGCATCCCCAGCGGGAGATTGTCGCCCATTCGCTGGGGGAGGTGACCATGCCGCTGGTGGTGTCACCGGATCATCCGCTGGCCCGCAAGCAGCCGCTGCGGGAGGTCGATCTGCAGGGGGCACGTCAGCTGATGGTGACCGGCAGACGGGAAGGGAGCGAGCGCCAGCGTTTTCGCATCTCGGCTCAGGTGTGGTGGGTCGAGGGGGATCTCGGAGTGCTGGAGCTGGTCAAGCGGGGTCTTGGCTGGTCCGCGATTCCGGAATTTCTGCTGCATCAGCCGCTGAAGCGGGGCGAGGTGGTGGTGCTGGAGCCGGACTTTATCGCCAGCCACGCGCTGGCGCTGGAGTTGCAGTGGCATCGCGCCCGCCCGCTGGGGCAGGCGGGGCGCTGGCTGAAGGAGGCACTGCTGGCGCGGGTGCCTCGCTAGCCGACCTTACTCGGTCAGGGCGTAAGGCAGGGGTTGCAGGATGAGGCGGGAGCCTTCGTCCTGCTTGAGGCGGAATTGGGCGTCAGCCTCGGTATCTTTCGGCAGTACGGCGGTGAGCCACACCTGCCCGGCCTGTTGCCAGGCGTTGAGCACCATGCCGCTGCGGCGCCAGTTGTCACCCAGTTGCAGTTCAAGGGTATCGCCGCTGGCGACCGGCTCGCCGGCACTGCCCGCCAGCAGGAACAGGGCGCGGTTGTTGGCGCCGCGATACTTGGCGCGGGCCACCGTCTCCTGCCCCATGTAGCAGCCCTTGTTGAAGCTGATGCCGTCCAGTGCCTGCAGGTTGAGCATCTGCGGGATGAACTCCCCCTGATGCACCGCTTCCATGTGTGGCAGGCCCGCCTTGATCTCGAGCCCCCACCAGAGTGACTCGTCACCTTGCGGCAGGGCGTCGGCTTGCTGATTGCTCACCAGCAGCCAGCGATCCTGCTCAATCTTCACCGCCATGCCGCCGTCGATAAGACCGCTCTGCAGAAGGCCAAACTGCTCGGCGATCCACCCATCGCTGCCCGTACCGGCGATCCCGGTGGCGTGACGCTCATCGGCGGCGATCTCGACCTTGGAGAAGACGGCAAATTTCTTCAGCTCCGGCAGTTGGCGCTCCAGTACCGAAGGGCTGGTCAGCAGCAGCAGGCTGTCGTCGAGACAGAGCAGGCGGAAATTGCTCCACAGCTTGCCCTTGGGATCACAGTGGCCGCCCGGGGTCTGTTGCCCCGGTTGCAGGGCGTTGACATCACAGGTGACCTGACCTTGCAGATATTTGGCGCGATCCTGGCCGCTGATACGGGTGATGGCCAGCTTGGTCAGGGAGAAGCGGGTCGGCTCGGCAGGAAAAACAGGTGGTTGCAGGCTCACGATGGTATTCCAGAGAGAAAGTATGTGAGCTGCATGGTAAAGACGTAACTAATGTTTGTCAGCCGGAAAATCCAGCTGGTACCATCCCCCGGTCTTTGTAAGGAGAGTGCCATGTTGAGCCCAGTTGAAAAATCCCGCCTGAAGTGGGCCTGCCGTCGCGGTATGCTCGAGCTGGATGTGATCTTTATGCCCTTTTTCGAACACGAGTTCGACTCCCTGAGCGAAGCCGATCAGCAGACCTTTATCCGCCTGCTGGCGAGCGACGATCCGGATCTGTTCAAATGGTGCATGGGTCATGGTGTCCCTGCCGATCCCGCATTTGCCGCCATGATCCCGATGATCCTGGAGCGCAATCAGGCGCGCCACGACCGCCAGGGGTAATACCGTGGAGCGGGTGATCATGAAGGTTCACCCCTCCCGCCATCAGCAATATTTGCTGGTGGCCCTCTTTCTGTTGCTGCTCTGGCCGGTGGCTGGCCTGATTGCCGGTTGGCAGTGGGCGCTGTTGCTGCCCGTCTGGCTGGCGGCGCTCTGGCTGAGCTGGCGTGCGCTTGCCGAGCCCCGGTTCGAGCTTGTCTGGGATGGTCAGTGGTTGCAGTGGCAAGGTCGTCGCTATCAGCTTGACAAGAAAAGCCGCATTCTGCCCGGCGTGCTCAGGCTGGTGCTTTGTCCCGAGCAGCAAGAGAGTGGAGCTGTGTCGCCACGGCAATTGTGGCTCTTCTCCGATGCCCTTCCCCCCGAACATTACCGCCTGCTGGCGCGAGCCATCCACTTTCTGCCGTCTCGGCGCTGACACCTGCTTTCCGTGATGACCATGCGCTGATTTACCGCGATAAGCTGCTGCCATGTGGCTGGCGGCACTCTTTTTGGGGCTGAAAAGCGGTTGAAAACAAGTGACCCCGCCGGGGCGGGGTCACTGATAGCTGCAACGCTTGGCAGGAAGGGGGATTAATCCCGCTCCGGGGTCAGCACGGTCGGTTTGGAGTCCGGCAGCATATCCGGATAATCCAGGTTGTAGTGCAAGCCGCGAGACTCCTTGCGCTGCAGGGCGCAGTTGACGATAAGCTCGGCCACCTGCAGCAGGTTGCGCAGCTCCAGCAGGTTGTTGGAGACGCGGAAGTTGGCGTAGTACTCCTGCACCTCCTGCTTGAGCAGGTCGATGCGGCGCTTGGCACGGGCCAGGCGTTTGTTGGTACGCACTATTCCCACGTAGTCCCACATCATCAACCGCAGCTCGTGCCAGTTGTGCTGGATCACCACCAGTTCGTCGGAATCTTCCACCTTGCTCTCGTCCCACACCGGCAGGCGCGGCGGCTCCACGCTCATCGGCAGCTTGGCCAGAATGTCGGCCCCCGCCTGATGGGCATAAACCACGCATTCCAGCAGGGAGTTGGAGGCCATGCGGTTGGCGCCGTGCAGACCGGTGTAGGTCACTTCACCGATGGCGTAGAGGCCGGGAATATCGGTCTGGCCGTTGTTGTCGATCATCACGCCGCCACAGGTGTAGTGGGCGGCCGGCACGATGGGCATCGGCTCCTTGGTGATGTCGATGCCGACCGCGAGGCAGCGCTCATAAATGGTCGGGAAGTGCTTGATGATGAAATCGGCCGGTTTGTGGCTGATATCCAGATACATGCAATCCGCCCCGAGCCGCTTCATCTCGTGGTCGATGGCGCGGGCGACGATATCCCGCGGCGCCAGCTCGGCCCGCTCGTCAAACTCCGGCATAAAGCGGCTGCCGTCCGGGCGGCGCAGATAGGCTCCCTCGCCACGCAGCGCTTCGGTCAGCAGGAAGTTGGGGTCGTCCGAGTGAAACAGGCTGGTGGGGTGGAACTGGTTGAACTCCAGGTTCGCCACCCGGCAGCCGGCCCGCCATGCCATGGCGATGCCATCGCCAGAGCTCACATCCGGGTTGGAGGTGTACTGGTAGACCTTGGAGGCACCACCGGTCGCCAGTGCCACGAAACGGGCGCGGATCACCTCGACCTGCTCGGCGTTGCGGTTCCAGACGTAGGCGCCCAGTACCTTGTTGCCCGGCAGGTTGAGCTTGCGGGTGGTGATGAGGTCGACCGCGTTGAAGCGCTCCATCAACTGGATATTGGGGTGGGCACGAACCTGATCGATCAGGGTGAGCTGCACCGCTTTGCCGGTGGCATCCGCCGCGTGGAAGATGCGGCGATGGCTGTGGCCGCCTTCCCGGGTGAGGTGGTACTGGGATTCACCATCGGCGTTCTCCTCCTGATCGAAGGGGACCCCTTGCTGAATGAGCCACTGGATGGATTCGCGGGCGTGGCGTGCGGTGAACTCGACCACTGCCGGGTCACACAACCCGGCGCCCGCGTTGAGCGTGTCGCTCACGTGGGATTCGATGCTGTCGGTTTCGTCGAAAACGGCAGCGATGCCTCCTTGCGCATAGAAAGTGGCCCCTTCACTGATGGGCCCCTTGCTCAGAACCAGGACTTTGGCGTGGTTTGCCAATCGCAACGCGAGGGACAAACCAGCGGCACCGCTGCCAATGATCAGTACATCGCAAAGGTATTCAACACTTGCTTTCATAAGTATCATTGGCCTGGATTAAGAACTGGCACCATGGTAGCCCAAGCGAGGGCGAGGATGCAGCCTGCATCACATTTTTTTCAATTGAAGCGAACTTTCTCTGATTCTCCCTGTCTGAACTTGTGCGCTTAGGAAGGGCCGGAAAAGAAAAACGATAACCTGATGGGGGTTTTACGGCTCTGATGAGCGACCAGAATCTACTGGACGAACAGCTGGTTGAACGGGTCCAGCGCGGCGATAAAGCAGCTTTCAACCTGTTGGTAAAAAAATACCAGCATAAGGTGGTCAACCTGGTTGCCAGGTATGTCAACAATCCCGGTGATGTGCCCGATGTGGCGCAAGAGGCCTTTATAAAAGCCTACCGTGCATTGCCGACATTCCGTGGCGAAAGTGCTTTTTACACCTGGTTGTACCGAATTGCCGTGAACACGGCGAAGAATTATCTCACCTCCCAGGGGCGCAGGCCGCCCAGCAGTGATGTGGAGGCTGACGAAGCGGAGTCTTATGGTGGTGGTGAAGCCTTGCAAGAGGTCTCAACCCCCGAAAACCTGGCGCTGACTGACGAGATCAAACGCACCGTGTTTTCAGCCATAGAGGCATTGCCGGAAGACCTGAGGACAGCTATCACCCTTCGCGAACTGGAAGGGCTGAGCTACGAAGAGATTGCCGAAATCATGGATTGCCCTGTGGGTACGGTCAGATCCCGTATCTTCCGGGCGAGGGAAGCAATCGATAAAAAGCTGCAACCTCTGATCGAGAATTAACTGGGGAAAGACGGGTTAACTTATGGCAAATAAAGAGCAAATCTCTGCCCTGATGGATGGTGACCTGAGTGACGCAGAGGTACTGAACGAGCTGGAGATGGACTCCGACTTGCAAGATACCTGGGGTCGTTACCACCTGATCGGCGATGCCATGCGGGGTGACCTGCCGGTCAATCTGCAACTGGATCTCAGTGACAGCATCATGGCTGTGCTGGAGGATGAGCCCACCATACTGGCACCCAAGCCGGTCGAGACGGCTCCCGTGCTGCAACCTGCCGTTGCACCGGTCAAGACTGATTCTAATGTGGTTCCGTTGTTCCGCCGTGTCGGTCAGCAACTGGGTCAATATGCCATTGCGGCATCTGTGGCCGCTGCCGTGATCTTCGGGGTGCAGCAGTATCAGTGGCAGGATGGCGTTCCGGCCAATCCGGTTCTCAATACCATTCCAATCGGTGGCAGTGCTGCACCTGTGAGTGTTCACTATCCGCAACAGGACGGTGCCCGCGCCCGTCAGCAGGGGCTGACCGAACAGCAGATGCAGGAGCAGCGGGAGCGGATCAATGCCTTCCTGCGTGACCACCAGTTGCAGCAGCGCCTGTTGCAAGACAGACAGATCCAACAATAACGAATTGTCAGGGATACAAACGTGCGCCAGTCCAGCCGTATTTTGCTGGCCTCTCTCCTGCTGATTAGTGCCAAGGCCTCGGCCGACGATAAGTCGGCCGAGGCCTTGTTGCAGCAGATGCAGAGTGCCGTGCAGCAACAGAATTTCGAGTTGTCCATGGTCAAGGCTCGTCAGGGGCGTCTTGAACCGATCCGGATCAGCCATGCCGTCATCAACGGCAAGGAAGTGGCCCACCTCAGTTACCTCGACGGCAAGGCGATCGAGTATCTCCAGCGCCAGAACGAATACACCTTCTTTGAAAACAGCCACGATCCCTACACCCTGAAGGATGCCCGCTTCCCCGGCATCTGGTCGACCCTGGTGAAGATGCCGCTGGCGCAGGTGCTGGAGAGCTATGATCCTGTGCTGGCCGGTCGCAGCCGCGTCGCCGGTGTGGTGGCGCAGGTGGTGAGGCTGGTGCCTAAAGAGGCCGACAAATATGGTTTCGTGCTCTGGATTGACGAGCAGAGCCACTTGCTGCTGCGGATCGACATGGTCGAGCGGGAAGGCAATCTGGTGGAGCAGGTACTTGGTGTCGAGCTGGATCTGCAGAGCAAACCGGCCCCCTGGCTGGTGAAGCTGGCCAACAGCAAGCAGCCTCCGGCGCTGGCGCTGGAGGATGCCTATCCGGCGCCACAACAGCAGTTGAACTGGCAGATCACCTGGCTGCCCGATGGCTTCAAGGTGCTGTCGCAAGACCGGCACCAGCTGGTGACCACCAGTATGCCGGTGGACTACATGATGCTCTCCGACGGGCTGGTGGATCTCTCGGTCTACGTCTCCCGGGTGGATCCCAAGCAGGCGGTGCGCCAGCAGCTGATCCGCCAGGGGGCGACCTCGCTGGTGAGCTATGTCAACGAGGTGGGGGTCGAGATCACCGTAGTCGGGGAGGTGCCTGCCGAAACCGCCAAGCGCATCGCCGAGTCGGTCCAGCCGCTGGCCCGCAACGAAGCGGTGCAGTAACGGGGGATGCGGGGTTGTCCCCCGCTTGCCGAGCGTGGCGAGTCGTGGTCAGATCCCCTGATTGTGTGAACCCGAGGTGTTGCCGTGAATGAGATGAGTGAAGAGCTGGCGACCGTGGTGGCCATTGAGGGTGACCATGCTTGGGTGGAGTGCGAGCGTCGCTCCGCCTGCAGTGGTTGTCAGCAGCAGTCCAACTGCGGTACCGGCACCGTGGCCAAGGCATTTCCCCTGAAAGCTCCCCGCTTGCGGGTCAGGCTGACCGCCGAGGTGCGGGTTGGCCAGCAAGTGAGGCTCGGTATCCCGCAGGAGAGTCTGCTGCGCGGGGCGGCGCTGGTCTATGTGCTGCCGCTTTTCTGCCTGTTGGCCGGCGCCTTGCTGGGGCAGCTCTGGCTGGCACCGCTGCTCTCGGGGGGGGAGGGAATTACCATTCTCTGCTGCCTGCTGGGGGGCGTGCTGGGCTTTTTACTGGTTCGTTACTTTTCCAACCGCCTGGATCAGGGGCGTTACGGCCCGCAGATGCTCGGCGTTGTCGTCCCTGTCCGCATCCTCCCCTGACTGAACAGGCGCTATTTCACTGGCGCTGGCGACTAAAGAATGGCCGTCAGCCGGGTTATCCAGTAAAATCGCGCCTCCATAACTGACCTTAACTAATTTTGAGTGACTCTTGCTCGATGAAACACATTCGTAACTTTTCGATTATTGCGCACATCGACCACGGTAAATCGACCCTGTCGGACCGTCTGATCCAGACTTGCGGTGGCTTGTCCGACCGCGAGATGCAGGCTCAGGTGCTTGACTCCATGGATCTGGAGCGCGAGCGCGGCATTACCATCAAAGCACAGAGTGTGACCCTGAACTACCAGGCACAAGACGGTAACACCTACCAGCTGAACTTTATCGACACCCCGGGCCACGTGGATTTCTCCTACGAGGTCTCCCGCTCTTTGGCGGCCTGTGAAGGGGCGCTGCTGGTGGTGGATGCCGGCCAGGGGGTTGAGGCACAGACTCTGGCCAACTGCTATACCGCCATGGAAATGGATTTGGAAGTGGTGCCGGTGCTGAACAAGATTGACCTGCCGG
The DNA here is from genome assembly GCF_040908215.1 of Aeromonas sp. R5-4. NCBI lineage: Bacteria > Pseudomonadati > Pseudomonadota > Gammaproteobacteria > Aeromonadales > Aeromonadaceae > Aeromonas > Aeromonas sp. R5-4. Next base: position 39,668 of record NZ_JBFODG010000025.1, read on the forward strand.
CCGCAGAACCCGAGCGGGTTGCCGAGGAGATCGAAGACATCGTCGGTATCGATGCGGTCGATGCGGTGCGCTGCTCCGCCAAGACTGGTCTGGGTGTTGATCTGGTGCTGGAAGAGATCGTCGCCAAGATCCCGGCGCCGGAAGGTGACCCGGATGCCCCGCTGCAGGCGCTGATCATCGACTCCTGGTTCGACTCCTATCTGGGCGTTGTCTCTTTGGTGCGGATCAAGAATGGTTCCCTGAAGAAGAACGACAAGATCAAGGTGATGAGCACCGGTCAGGTGTGGGGTGTCGATCGTATCGGTATCTTCACGCCCAAGCAGGTGGATACCCAGGGGCTGGGCTGTGGCGAGGTAGGTTGGGTTGTCTGCGGTATCAAGGATATCCACGGCGCGCCGGTGGGCGATACCCTGACTCAGGCCAAGAACGGTGCCGACAAGGCGCTGGCCGGCTTCAAGAAGGTGAAGCCGCAGGTTTATGCGGGTCTGTTCCCCATCTCCAGCGATGACTACGAGTCGTTCCGTGACGCCCTCGACAAGCTCTCCCTGAATGATGCCTCCCTGTTCTTCGAACCGGAGAGCTCCACTGCGCTGGGCTTCGGCTTCCGTTGTGGCTTCCTCGGCATGCTGCACATGGAGATCATTCAGGAGCGTCTGGAGCGTGAATACGATCTGGATCTGATCACCACGGCGCCGACCGTAGTGTACGAGATCGAGCTGACCGACGGCTCCACCATCCATATCGACAGCCCGGCCCAGATGCCCGCCATCACCAGCATCAAGGAGATGCGCGAGCCGATCGCCGAGTGTCATATCCTGCTGCCGCAGGAGTACATGGGCAACGTCATCACCCTCTGTATCGAGAAGCGTGGCGTGCAGACCAACATGGTCTACCACGGCAAGCAGGTGGCGCTGACCTATGAAATCCCGATGGCGGAAGTGGTGCTCGACTTCTTCGATCGTCTGAAATCCACCAGTCGCGGTTACGCCTCGCTGGATTACGGCTTCAAGCGTTTCGAAACCTCCGACATGGTCCGTCTGGACATCATGATCAACGGTGAGCGCGTCGATGCCCTGGCCATCATCACCCACAAGGACAACGCCCAGTATCGTGGTCGTCAGGTGGTGGAGAAGATGCGTGAGCTGATCCCGCGCCAGATGTTTGATATTGCCATTCAGGCGGCCATCGGCAACCAGATCATCGCTCGTAGCACCGTCAAGGCGTTGCGTAAAGACGTAACCGCCAAGTGCTACGGTGGTGACGTGAGTCGTAAGAAGAAACTGCTGAACAAGCAGAAAGAAGGTAAGAAGCGGATGAAGTCCCTCGGCCGTGTCGACGTGCCGCAGGAAGCCTTCCTCGCGATTCTCCACGTCGGAAAGGATTAATAGATGGCAAGCACGTTTTCCCTGATCCTGGTGGTGGTCTGCGCGATCACCGGTGTTATCTGGTGTCTGGACAAGATGATTTGGTCCAAGCAGCGCGCCGCCAAGATTGCCGTGGCTCGTGCCCATGGCGGTGCCCACCTGGATGAGAAGACTCTGGCCAAGGTCGCCCCCGTGCCGGTCTGGATTGAGCAGACCGCCGGGGTCTTCCCGGTCATCACCTTTGTGCTGATCCTGCGTTCGTTCATTTTTGAACCGTTCCAGATCCCGTCAGGTTCCATGATGCCCACCCTGCTGGTGGGCGACTTCATCCTGGTGGAAAAATTTGCCTATGGTCTGCGGGACCCGGTGACCAACACCAAGTTCCTCGAGACCGGCGAGCCCAAGCGTGGCGACGTGGTGGTGTTCAAGTATCCCCTTGAACCGCGCGTTGACTACATCAAGCGGGTGGTCGGCATGCCGGGCGATCGGGTCATCTATCGCAACAAGGAGCTGATGATCCGGCACAAGTGCGAGGAGCAGGAAGGGAAAACGTGCCCGGGCTTCAAGAAGCTCGACGTCAAGTTTGAACAAAGAGGCGAATTTACCCAGATGGGGATCCCCCTTGACCGCTATACCGAGCAGTTGGGTGATGTCTCCCACGAGACCCTGCGCAATCCGCTGATGCCCGACATGGTTGGCCGTTACTATCGTCAGCCCGGCACCTACCCCGACGAGTGGGTGGTACCGGAAGGCCAGTATTTCGTGATGGGCGACAACCGCGACAACAGCACCGACAGCCGCTTCTGGGGCTTTGTGCCCGAGCAGAATCTGGTCGGCAAGGCGGTCGCTATCTGGATAAGTTTTGAATTCGAGCGCGAAGAAGGCTCCCTGCTGCCAAGTTGGGTACCGACAGGTGTGCGCTTCAACCGCATTGGCGGAATCAAGTAAATGAATATCAAGATGAACAGACTGCAGTCCCGTCTCGGGCATGTCTTTGCGGATCTGGAACTGCTGACCCGGGCGCTGACTCACCGCAGCGCCGGTTCCCGTCACAATGAACGACTGGAATTTCTGGGTGACTCCATTTTGAGTCTGGTGATTGCCGACGATCTGTTCCACCGCTTCCCGCAAGCGGCGGAAGGGGATCTCAGCCGGATGCGCGCCACCCTGGTGCGCGAGAAGACCCTGGCCGAACTGGGCCGGGAGTTTGACCTCGGGGATCACCTGATCCTCGGTCCCGGCGAACTCAAGAGCGGCGGTTTTCGCCGCGAATCCATTCTGGCCGATACGGTCGAGGCGGTGATCGGTGCCGTCTATCTGGATACCAATCTTGAGACGGTGCGGACACTGCTGCTGAGCTGGTACGCCAGCCGCCTGGAAGAGATCAAGCCAGGCATCGAGCAGAAAGATCCCAAGACCCGTCTGCAAGAAATTTTGCAGGGAAGCCGCAAATCCCTGCCGACCTACACTGTGACCAACGTCAAGGGCGAGGCCCACAACCAGGAGTTCACCGTCCAGTGTGACGTGGAAGGTCTGGATGGTCCCCTCGTCGGGGTCGGCACCAGCCGTCGCAAGGCCGAACAGGCCGCGGCGCAGCAAGCATTGGAAAAACTGTCATGACAGATACTACCTACTGCGGCTTTGTCGCCATCGTGGGCCGCCCGAACGTGGGCAAGTCCACCCTGCTCAACAAGCTGCTTGGCCAGAAGGTCAGCATCACCTCGAAGAAACCCCAGACCACCCGTCACCGGATTTTGGGGATCGACACTGAGGAGAACTACCAGACCATCTATGTAGATACCCCGGGTCTGCACATTGAAGAGAAACGGGCCATCAACCGCCTGATGAACCGTGCCGCCACCAGTTCGCTGGGTGATGTGGCCATGGTGGTGTTCATGGTCGACGGTACCCACTGGACCAAAGACGACGAGATGGTGCTGGGCAAGCTGCGCAATCTCAAGTGCCCTGTGGTGCTGGCGGTCAACAAGATCGACAACGTCAAAGAGAAAGAAGATCTGCTGCCCCACCTCGAGTGGCTGGGCCAACAGATGAACTTCGCCCATATTCTGCCCATCAGTGCCGAAAAGGGCACCAACGTGGAGAAGATCCGCGAGTGGGCCAAGGATCTGCTGCCGGAAAACGTCCATTTCTTCCCGGAAGATTACGTGACCGACCGCTCGTCCCGCTTTATGGCCTCCGAAATCATCCGCGAGAAGCTGATGCGCTTCACCGGCGAGGAGCTGCCCTACTCGGTGACGGTGGAGATCGAGCGATTCAAGGTGGAAGAGAACGGCCTCTACCACATCCACGGCCTGATCCTGGTCGAGCGCGATGGCCAGAAGAAGATGGTCATCGGCAACAAGGGCGAGAAGATCAAGACCATCGGCACCGAAGCGCGCCTCGACATGGAACGTCTGTTCCAGAACAAGGTGCACCTCGAGCTGTGGGTTAAGGTCAAGTCGGGCTGGGCTGACGACGAGCGTGCCCTGCGCAGCCTCGGGTATGGCGACGACTGATTGCTGACCCCGGCTTTCGTCATCCACAGTCGGCCCTATCGGGAGACCAGCCAGCTGGTCGAGGTCTTCACCCAGGATAGTGGCCGATTTACTCTGGTGGCTCGCGGTTCTCGCGGGCCACGCTCCCCTCTCAAGGGGCTGCTGCAACCCTTTACCCTGCTCACCATCGCCTGGCGCGGCAAGGGTGATCTCAAGAACCTCACCCAGGTCGAATGCCCGGATCACTCCCTGCGTCTCGGCGGCGATCGCCTCTTCTACGGCCTCTATCTCAACGAGCTGGTTTACTACCTGCTGGAAGCGCACACCCCGTTCCCCGAAGTATTCGATGCCTATGCCCGAGCCATCATGGCGCTGGCCGATGGCGAGACGCCGGAGCTGCCGCTGCGTCGCTTCGAGTTCCTGCTGTTGCAGGCGCTCGGCTATGCGGTGGATTTCGAATACACGGCGGACGACGAGTCGCCCATCGAGCCGACCTTGCTCTATGGCTTCGAGCGTGAATTGGGCTTTGTTGCTTGCGAGCGGGCGCCGGATCCCCGTACCCTGTTTCTCGGTGCCCACCTGCTCGCCTTTGCCGAGGGACGTTTCGATACCCCTCCCTTGCTGCAGGCGGCCAAACGTTTCAGCCGATTGGCACTGCAACCCTATCTGGGCAAGCGCCAGCTAAAGAGTCGGGAGCTGTTTTTAAAACGCAAAGCCAGTATGCAAGGCTGACACAGATTACAGACATACGGATATTGGCGCGGTGTGATTCGCTGACCGCGCAGTCAACAGATGAAGCCTTTCAAGGAGTTCTCAATGAGTGAAATCTATCTGGGTGTGAACATCGACCATATCGCCACCCTGCGCAACGCCCGTGGCACCCAGTATCCGGATCCGGTACAGGCCGCGTTCGTGGCCGAGCAGGCCGGTGCCGATGGCATTACCGTGCATCTGCGTGAAGATCGCCGCCACATCACCGACCGCGATGTGGAGATCCTGCGCCAGACTATCCAGACGAGAATGAATCTGGAAATGGCAGTGACCGAAGAGATGATCGGCATCGCCTGCCGCATCAAGCCCCACTTCGTCTGTCTGGTGCCGGAGAAGCGCACCGAAGTGACCACCGAGGGCGGTCTGGACGTGGCCGGTCAGCTGGACAAGGTGACTGACGCCGTAGCCCGCCTCTCCGCGGTGGGGGCGCAGGTATCCCTCTTTATCGACGCCGATCCCATCCAGATAGATGCGGCTGCCGAGAGTGGCGCCCCCTTTATCGAGATCCACACCGGCCGTTACGCCGATGCCACCACCGATGCCGAGCGTAACGCCGAGTTCAAGCGCATCGCCGCCGGTGCCTCCTATGCCGCTGGCAAGGGCTTGAAGGTCAATGCCGGTCACGGCCTGCACTACCACAACGTCAAGGCCATCGCCGCCATCCCCGAGCTCTATGAGCTCAACATCGGCCACGCCATCATCGGCCGCGCCACCTTCGATGGTCTGGCCAAAGCTGTGAGCGATATGCGCCTGCTGATGCAGGAAGCCCGTCAGGGGATCTAAGCCGCCAGACAGTCTCGCGGTCCGAGACAGGTCGCCATAAACACTAAGGGACGCCACGGCGTCCCTTTTTATGTCTGGGCTTGTTCACCCAAGCGAAATGGCTCGGCGACCACCGCGCTGTAATAACCCAGTACAATCGGCTATAAGCAGTTGATGTCAAAAGGGTTACACTGGTTGACCCTGTGAGCTGGACGAGATTGTTATGGATCACCCCTTGTACCACCCCGATATCACCGAACTTGAACCTGTCGCCCGCGCGGCGGGGGCGGCCATCATGGCCATCTACAGCCAGCCTTTCGCGGTGGAGTACAAGAGCGACGAGAGTCCGCTGACCGCGGCCGACAAGGGGGCTCATGAGGTGATCGTTCAGGCGTTGGCACGGCTGACACCCGACATCCCTGTATTGTCTGAGGAGTCGGGGCCCGAGGTGATGGCGGCGCGCCACGGCTGGTCCCGTTACTGGCTGGTGGATCCCCTCGACGGCACCAAGGAGTTTGTCTCCCGCAACGGCGAGTTCACCGTCAATATCGCGCTGATTGAAGGGGGGGCGCCGCGCTGGGGGCTGGTCTATGCCCCTGTGCTGGACAAGCTCTGGTATGGCGGAAAGGGTCTCGGTGCCTGGCGCATCGCCGATGGCAAGCGCGAGCCTATCCAGACCCGGCCTCATCGTGAAGGCGAGGCGTGGCGAGTGGTGGGCAGTCGCAACCACCTGTCGCAGGAGACCCTCGATTTCTTGGCTCCTTTTGGCGAGCTCGAGCTGGTCTCCATGGGCAGCTCCCTCAAGTTCTGCATCATTGCCGAGGGGGGCGCCGAGCTCTATCCGCGCCTCGCCCCCACCTGCGAGTGGGATACCGGCGCGGCGCAGGCGGTGCTGGAGGGGGCCGGTGGCAGCGTCATCCAACTCGATGGCTCGTCCCTTGTCTACAACAAGCCCGATATTCTCAACCCCTGGTTTGTCGCCAGAGCGTGACCTTGTTGGTGCGCTGAGCATCGCGCAATAAAAAGAGGCCGGAGCGGGTTGTACACCCGTTCCGGCCTCTTTGCATCTGACGCAGTTTTAAAAGACTTTCTTGAACGGCTTGATGGTCACTTTGGCATAGACACCGGCGGTCACATAAGGATCGGCATCGGCCCAGGCTTTGGCGTCCGCCTGCGAGGCAAACTCGGCGATGACGGTGCTGCCGGTAAAGCCTGCATCAGCCGGATCCTCGGCATCGATGGCCGGGTTGGGACCGGCGGTCAGCAGCCGACCTTCATCCTGCAGGGCTTGCAGGCGAGCCAGATGGGCAGGGCGAACCTGCTTGCGCAGTGGCAGGCTATCGGGGACATCTTCGGAGTAGATGAGATACCACATGAGACAATCCTTTTCTGATGAGGGTTACTTTTTGGGTTCGTCTTTTTGCTGGGACAACTGCTCGGCAGGGATGTGGCGGTAGAGATAGACGCCGCTCAGCAGGGTAAAGACCAGCGTCATCCCCAGTAGGCCGAACACCTTGAAGTTGACCCACATCTCCTGCGGCAGGTTGAACGCCACATAGAGGTTGAGCAGGCCACAGACGGTAAAGAAGCCGACCCAGCCGAGATTTACTGTGTCCCAGACCTTATCGGGTGCTTGCAGCTCTTTGGCCAGCATCTGTTTGATAAGGTTCTTGCCAAAGCCGTAACGGCTGATGAGCAGGCCCAGTGCGAACAGCACGTTGATGACAGTCACTTTCCACTTGATGAAGGTGTCATCGTGGAAGAAGACGGTGAGGCCGCCGAAGAAGCCGACCAGCAGGAAGGTAAAGAGCTGCATCTTCTCGACTTTGCGATAGCGGATCCAGCTATAGGCGAGCTGCAGACCGGTGACCACCACCAGTGCGCCGGTAGCCATGTAGATGTCGTAGAACTTGTAGACCGCGAAGAAAACGATAAGTGGAATAAATTCAATAAATTGCTTCATTGTTGGCGCCTAGTCCTCAAAAATGGCCTGCAAATTTCGCCCAGTCTACCTGTACAGCAGACAACGGCAAATGAATAAGACCGCTCATTTTTACGCCGGTTCCGCGCTGTCGCCAAACAGTTGGCGAGCAATGGTGAGCCCCAGTCGCTGCTGATCGGCCAGCAGGTCGCGGATATGGCGCTCTTCAATCAGAGGGTTGAGCAGCACGGCGCGCAGCAGGGTGAGCGGTTGGGCACCGTAGCGTACCACCGCTCGTTGGGTGCGGGAGACAAAGCTGTGCCCCTCGGCCCGCTGGGCTTTTTGCAGGGACACGTTGAAGTCGTTGATCTGCGCATTGGCCGTCTCATCCAGCACCTTGCCCTGTAGATGGGGTGGGATGCAGCGATAGGAGAGCAGGTTCATCACCGGAGCAGACATCAGCTCGAAGGCGGGATTGCTGGTGATGAGCTCGGCCATCAGCCGGGCCCGGTCGTAGTTGGCTTCGATAAGCTCGGCATAGCCTTGCTGGCCAAAGAGCTGGAAGGCGGCGTCCAGATAGAGGGCATTGGCCGGGCGGGTGCCCTCCAGGGTAAAGCGACCCTGATCGAACGAGGTGGCACGAATGGCGTAGGGCGCCTCCCGCTTGACCGCCATCATCAGGTCGGGCTGGCGGCAGAGCAGCATGCCGGTACCGAGCGGCACCAGCAGCTGTTTGTGGCCATCCAGGGTGACGGTATCTGCGCGCTCGATGCCGGCCAGCAGACCTTGATAGCGGGGGGAGAAGAGGGTCGGGCCACCCCAGGCGGCATCCACGTGGAAGTGGATCTGCTCGCGCTCGGCGATGGCGGCCAGTTCCGGCAGCGGATCGATGGAGCCAAAGTCGGTGCTGCCCGCCACGCCGACCAGCGCCAGTACTTTCAATTTCTGCTCTCTGCACTGGATCAGCGCCTGCTCCAGCGCAGCCAGACTGAGCCGGTTCTGCTCGTCGGTCTCGAGGCGCCAGACGCTGCGAGCGCCCAGTCCCAGCAGATCCATCCCCTTGTCGAAGGAGTAGTGCATCAGGCGGGAGCCCAGAATGACGGCGCCCCGATAGCCCTGCTCATAGAGGGCGAACAGGTTGTCGCCACAGGCGCGGTTGCGGGCCAGCCACAGTGCCGTGACGTTGGCGATGGTGCCGCCGCTGGTCATGACGCCGAGGGCGGCATCCTTGGCATGCATCTGTTCGCCGTAGAAGGCATCGTCCATGCCATAGATGAGGCGGTGCAGCTTGGCCAGCACCTCCCGCTCCAGAAAACTGAGCAGACGGGAGGACTCCATCTTCATCGGATTCTGGTTGAGCATCACCACCAGACGGGAAAGCTCGGCAGTGAAGGCCGGCAATGGAGCCGTCATATGACCCATGTAGCGTGGCGAGGTGAGGTGAGAGGCGCCGGGTACCAGAGTAGCCAGCCGGGCGAGATAGGCCTCGGTCGAGCAGCCGCTGGCGGGCATGCGGGACTGGTCGAGCTGATGGGTGAACAGGTCGCGCTGGTAGGGGGCCTGACTGTCATCGGAGTGGTGGAAGCTCTCCAGCAAGGTGTTCATCGCCTCGCCAAAGGCGGGATCCGCTTGTGCAAACAGCTCAGTCAACTTCATCAGGTTCTCCAGACCAGGTCACCGGGTTAGGTGTCTATGCCGCTTGTCTCGGGCATCGGCGGCAGAGCATACACCAAAGGGGGGCGGGTGACAGCCACCCCATTTTTTAAGCGAACACTTGTACTCCGAAATGGTGCTGGGTAGAGTGAGCCACAGTTATTGTGGAGTCGATGTTATGAGTGGTGTGATGGATTACTCCCCCCGGGAGGAGCTGGCAAACCGGCTGAGTCACGGAGCGGGATTGTTGCTGGGGATTGTCGGGCTGGTGTTGTTGCTCATCAAGGGATGGGGGCAGGGCACGCAGGCGCTGGTGAGTTACAGCCTTTATGGCGGCAGTCTGGTGCTGCTCTATCTCGCCTCTACCCTCTATCACAGCATGGCGGAAGGGCGGGCCAGACGCTGGTGCAAGGTGTTTGATCACTGCGCCATCTATCTGCTGATTGCCGGCACCTATACCCCCTTCCTGCTGGTGGCGCTCGATACGCCGCTGGCGAAGGGCTTGATGGTGGTGATCTGGGCCCTGGCGCTGGCTGGTGTGGTGTTCAAGCTGGTGTTTATCAACCGCTTCAAGAAGCTGTCGCTCTTTACCTACCTGATGCTGGGCTGGCTGTCGCTGGTGGTCATCTATCAGCTCTATATCCATCTGGCCGGTGAGGGGCTGCTGCTGCTCGGGCTTGGTGGCCTTATCTACAGCCTCGGGGTCATTTTCTATGTGGCCAAGCAGATCCCCTATAACCACGCCATCTGGCATCTCTTTGTGCTGGGTGGCAGCGTTTGTCACTTTATGGCCATTTACGGCTACGTCGCCTAACGTCTTGCAACTAGCCCTTAATTGGTATTTTTAGCGCGTAAAAGGATAAATTCGTGCGGTATCACACAGTTGGCATCAGCGTTTGCTGACAAGCTAGGGCCAGTTCAATTCGCAAAGGATGCACGAAATGAGTGAAATCGCGCTTTCCATCAGCATGTTGTCGCTGGTGGCAGTGCTAGGACTCTGGCTGGGAAACTGGCGAGTCTATGGCGTTGGCTTGGGAATAGGGGGGGTGCTGTTCGGCGGCATCATAGTGGGTCACTTTGCAGGCGCCTCCGATCTCGCGCTGGATGCACAAACGCTTCACTTTATTCAAGAATTTGGCCTGATCCTGTTTGTCTATACCATCGGCATCCAGGTTGGGCCTGGTTTCTTCTCGTCATTGCGCAGTTCGGGTCTCAAACTCAACGCCTTTGCCGCCTTGCTGGTCATCCTTGGCTGCGTGGTGGCCGCTGGCTTGCATCAATTTTTCGATGTGCCGTTGCCGGTCATTCTGGGGGTCTTCTCCGGTGCCGTCACCAATACGCCATCTCTCGGTGCGGGCCAGCAGATCCTGGCCGAGCTGGGCGCCGCGCCCGGTTCTACCGGTTTGATGGGGATGGGCTATGCGGTTGCCTATCCGTTTGGTATCTGTGGCATTTTGCTCACCATGTGGTTGGTCAGGGTCTTCTTTCGCATCAAGATCGACGATGAAGCCGCCCAGTTCGAGCTACAAACCGGTAAAACCAAGGAGAGCTTGCAGACCATCAACATCGCGGTGCGCAATCCCAATATGCACGGCCTGATGCTGAGCGAGATCCCGAGTCTCGACGAGTCTGATGTCATCTGTTCACGGCTCAAACGGGGCGACGAGCTGATGGTGCCACGGCCGGAATCCCGTATCGAACTGGGTGACTTGCTGCATCTGGTGGGTGAGCGCCACGCGCTGCACAAGGTGTTGCTGGTGTTGGGGGAGGAGGTGGAGACCTCGCTCTCGACCCGCGGCACCGATCTGCGCGTCGAGCGGGTAGTGGTGACCAACGAGCAAGTTCTTGGCAAGAAGATCCGCGACCTGGATATCAAACAGCGCTATGACGTGGTGATCTCCCGTCTCAACCGGGCTGGTATCGAGCTGGTGCCGACCAGCCAGACCAGCCTGCAGTTTGGTGACATCCTCAACCTGGTTGGCCGTCTCGACGCCATCGAAGCTGTCACCAATGTGGTCGGCAACGTGCAGCAAAAGCTGCAACAGGTGCAGATGTTGCCGGTATTTATCGGGATTGGCCTTGGCGTATTGCTCGGCTCCATCCCCTTCTATCTGCCCGGTTTCCCGGCCGCCCTCAAACTGGGTCTGGCGGGGGGGCCGCTGGTGGTGGCGCTGATCCTGTCGCGGATTGGCAGCATCGGCAAGCTCTACTGGTTCATGCCCCCCAGTGCCAACCTGGCGCTGCGGGAGATCGGGATCGTGCTGTTTCTGGCGGTGGTCGGCTTCAAGTCCGGTGCCGGCTTTGTCGATACCCTGATCAACGGTGATGGCCCGGCCTGGATGCTCTACGGCATGGCGATCACCCTGATCCCGCTGCTGGTGGTCGGTGTGTTGGCGCGCCTCTACGGCAAGATGAACTACCTCACCCTATGCGGTTTGCTGGCCGGCTCTATGACTGATCCTCCCGCGCTGGCCTTTGCCAACGCCATGCACCCGACCAGTGGCGCCAGTGCGCTCTCATACGCCACTGTCTACCCGCTGGTGATGTTCCTGCGGATCATCTCGCCACAGCTGCTGGCTATCATCCTCTGGGCGGGTGTATAGGATTAATCTTGACGGGAGCATGCTTTGTCATGCTCTCGTCATCATTCTGTAAATTATTGATAATTTTGGTTTTTACTATTATCACAACCTAGTCTTACACACTTCTGTCTGGCTGAACAGTTCAGCCTCAAATTTCCCTATCCTTTCGAATTTTCGAGCTGGTTATTTTTGCCATGTGTATGCACAGTAAGATGTGGCTTGTTGCATTCAAATCAGGATTCAGGAGAGAACATGATTACCAATGCCGTTACCTTGGAACAGGGCGTAACCGTAACCCAACTTAAAGGACAAATTTATCTGGTTGCCGAAGATGGCAGCCGGAAGCTGTTGGCTGAAGGTGATGTGCTGCCGAAAGGGGCGGTGATCATGTCGCCGGATGGCGCCAGTTTCATGGGGGGCGGACAGTCGTTCACTGTGCAACCGGCCAACGAACAGAGTGAGCCTGCCGAAGAGGGGGATGCCCCCCAGTTGGCGCAAAACGGTGCTGCAGGTACTCCTGATGATATCAGTGCTCTGCAACAGGCCATTTTGGGGGGCGCGGACCCGACCCAGGCCTTTGAAGCCTCTGCCGCAGGCGGTGCGCCTGCTGCCGGTGGTGGCGGTATTGGTGGTGTCGCCGGTGCCAGTGGCAACGGCGGTTTTGTCACCATCGACCGTACCGGTTCCGAAACCATCGCTGAGGCCACCTTCGATACCACCTACAACGCCAATGGTGAGCCGCCGCTTGGTGCTGCTGGCGAAGATGAGGTATTTGACCTTACACCCCCAACCATCTCCGTTGTTGCGCCAGATAACACCAATGACACCACTCCGACCCTGACCGGAACAACGGATGCTCCCGTTGGCAGCACCGTAACCTTGCTGGTCACCGATGCAAACGGTAATCAACAAACCCTGACCGCGATCGTCACACCCACTGGCACCTTCACCGTGGATGTGGTTACCCCCTTGGCCGAAGGTTCTTATACCGTTACCGCCACAGTGACAGATCCTGCGGGTAATTCCGGAAGTGCGACTGATTCAGGGAGTGTGGATGTAACCGCTCCAGTGATCACCGTCGAAGCACCGGACAACAGCACCGATGACACACCAACTATCACAGGTACTACAGACGCCTCCCCAGGCAGCACAGTAACCATCTTCATCACCGACAGCAATGGGGATAATCAAACCCTGACCACCATAGTTAATAACGATGGTTCTTACACGGTTGATGTCACCAATCCATTACCTGAAGGTGGTTATACTGCAGATGCCAGCGTCACAGATCCTGCCGGAAACATAGGTATCGACAGAGACAATGGTGATGTGGTTTACCCTGAAGTCAGCCTTAGCGCCAATCAAATTGATGTCAGCGAAGGAGGCATAGCAAGCTTTAATGTAAGCTTGGATCAGATTGCGACAGAAGATGTTACCGTTAGTTTCAGCTATTCAGGCACAGCCGCTGATGGCAGTGACTTTGTCGGTGTGGTCAGTGTGGTTATCCCCGCCGGTCAAACTAGTGTGACCTTCAATATAAGTACAATTGATGATGCTTTTTACGAAGGTTCCGAAGACTTCAATATCAGCATCAGTGGCGTGAGTGGTGGCAATGCCACCATTGGCCCGAATAGCAGTGCCAATACCAATATTATTGACGACGGCACCGGTCCGGGTCCGAACCCGGATGATGATCGCCCATCGGTCTCTATCACCAATGCAGGGACTCTCAACGAAGGCAGCACTGCGCT